>NZ_JBAJIJ010000003.1 GCF_036867135.1 Aeromicrobium sp. Sec7.5
CATCGTCGCGAGGATCAATGAACTGACAGGTGATCGGGAAGCCGTGATCGCCATCAAGTCCACTGCAACCTAAGTCCGCACCGGGCCGATCCGATGTCCACCGGTCGCAGCCAGATGGGATCGAACCGACTCGAGAAAGCACCCTGTGATGTCTCACGAGATCGTGGACGGTTGTGTCTCGGGACATCGTTGACGGTCGGGTGTCTCATGAGTTCGTGGACGGTCGGTTCTGGGTGGGGCCGTGCCAGCCGTGGCGGGTCGCGGGCTTCTCGTAGGTCGCGATTGTGTGTCCTTGTGCGTCGGTGAGGGTGACGGTGCCGGCATCCCAGCTGATCGCGACGTGTACTGGTAGCACCGATTGTTGCTGAGTCGCGTATTCATCAGATGTCGACTGCTGTTTCGCCTTGTGGCGGAGGCTGATGCATCTGGCGATTGATCAGCCTGTGCTGTATAGTTCAGTGCATGCTGACTATTGCTTCTCGACTCGACGTCATGAACCGGCTCGGCCGGGCCATGGCGGATCCGATGCGTTCCCGGATCCTGATGACCCTGCTCGAGGGACCGAGCTACCCGGCGGTGCTCTCGCGTGAGCTGGAGCTGACTCGCTCGAACGTGTCGAACCACCTCACCTGCCTGCGCGACTGCGGCATCGTGGTCGCTGAGCCGGAGGGTCGCCAGACTAGGTATGAGATCGCTGATCCGCACCTCGCGGCCGCTCTCATCGCGCTGGTGGATGTGACTCTGGCTGTCGACGAGCACGCTCCGTGCGTGGACTCGTCGTGCACCGTTCCGGGTTGCTGCGGAGCGGGAGCAGACGCGTGAGCGCGGCATGCGGCTGCGAGCACGAGCCGACGACCACGGCAGTCGATGAGAGCGAGGAGAAGGAGCGGCCCTGGTGGAGGGACCGCGGGATCATGGTGCCGGTCTTCTCCGGTGTCGCGTTCCTCGCTGGTCTGATCCTTGAGTGGTCCGGCATGGAGATCCCGGCACTGGTGCTGTTCTGGGTCGGCTTGCTGCTGGGCGCGTCGACGTTCACGCCGGGCGCGATCCGGAAGCTGTTCAAGGGCAAGCTGGGCATCGGGCTGCTGATGACGATCAGCGCGGTCGGCGCAGTCGTCCTCGGCTACGTCGAAGAGGCTGCGGCGCTGGTGTTCCTCTACTCGATCGCAGAGGCGCTGGAGGACAAGGCGATGGACCGCGCCCGCGGCGGGCTGCGAGCGCTGCTGAAGCTGGTCCCCGACACCGCGACCGTGCGCCGCGACGGCGCTTTGGTGGAGATTGCGGCGAAGGACCTCGCGGTCGGGCAGGTCATGGTGGTTCGTCCCGGCGAGCGGATCGCGACCGACGGAGTCGTCCGTGCGGGGCGCTCCAGCCTGGACACCTCGGCGATCACGGGCGAGTCGATCCCGGTCGAGGTCGAGCCCGGCGACGCCGTGTCGGCCGGCGCGATCAACAGCGCCGGTGCGCTGGAGGTCGAGACGACGGCGGCGGGCACCGACAACTCGCTCACGACCATCGTGGAGCTGGTGGAGCAGGCGCAGGCGGAGAAGGGCGAGCGAGCGCGCCTCGCGGACCGGATCGCGCGCCCGCTGGTCCCGGGCGTGCTGGTCCTCGCGGCCCTGGTCGCCCTGGTCGGCTCGCTGTTCGGGGACCCGGAGCTGTGGATCACCCGAGCCCTCGTCGTCCTCGTCGCCGCCTCCCCGTGCGCGCTGGCGATCTCGGTGCCGCTGACGGTGGTCTCGGCGATCGGCGCGGCGAGCAAGTTCGGCGTGATCATCAAGTCCGGCGCGGTGTTCGAGCGCTTCGGCACGGTCCGCCACGTCGCCGTCGACAAGACCGGCACCCTCACCGGCAACGAGCCCGCCGTCACCGCGGTCCTCGCCGCGGACGGCGTGACCGACGCCCAGGCGCTGGCCTGGGCGGCCGCGCTGGAGCAGCACAGCACGCACCCGCTGGCCGCGGCGATCACCGCCGCAGCCCCCGGAGCCCAGGCTGCGGAGGGCGTGACCGAGCAGGCCGGGCACGGCATCGAGGGCAAGATCGACGGGACTCGGATCACCGTCGGCAGCCCCCGCTGGCTCGACGCCGGGGTGCTCGGCGACCAGGTCGCGGGCCTGGAGGAGCAGGGCATGACCGTTGTGATCGTGCACCGCGACGGGGCCCCTGTCGCCGCGATCGGCGTCCGCGACGAGCTGCGTCCCGAGGTCCCCGAAGTGGTGCGGACTCTCGCGGCGCAGGGCGTCGGGGTGACGATGCTCACCGGCGACAACGCCCGCACGGCACGGGCGCTGGCAGCGCAGGCCGGTATCAGCGACGTGCGCGCGGAACTGCGTCCCGAAGACAAAGCGACCGCGATCGGGGAGCTGTCAAAGGCGGGGTCGGTTGCAATGATCGGCGACGGCATCAACGACGCCCCCGCTCTGGCCGCCGCGGACATCGGCATCGCGATGGGCGCGACCGGCTCGGACGCGGCGATCGAGTCCGCCGACGTCGCGTTCACCGGCCACGACCTCCGCCTCATCCCGCGCGCGTTCGACCACGCCCGCCGCGGACGCCGCATCATCAACCAGAACATCGTCCTGTCGCTGCTGATCATCACCGCGCTGCTGCCGCTCGCGCTGTTCGGCGTCCTCGGACTCGCCGCTGTGGTGCTGGTCCACGAGATCGCCGAGGTCGTCGTGATCCTCAACGCACTCCGCGCCGCCCGCACGCGTACCCCACGGCTGGAGAGCTGATGCTTGCGACCATCGGCTCAGCGATCGGCTTGTTTGCTGCGACCAACATCGATGACATCGTCGTGCTGACCGTGCTGTTCCTGGCCTCCAGCCGAGGGAAGCCGCGACCGTGGCAGATCGTCGCAGGCCAGTACCTCGGGTTCATCACCCTCGTCGTGATCAGCGTGATCGCCGCGCTCGGCCTGACCATCGTCCCCGACGAATGGGTGGGCTTCCTCGGCCTGATCCCGCTCGGCATCGGCATCTGGACCCTCGTGCGGGGCCTGCGACGCAACGGTGACGACGATGACGACGACGAGAAGATCACCGCGGTCGGGCTGTGGGGCGTCGCCGGGATCACGATCGCCAACGGGGCCGACAACATCTCCCTCTACACGCCGATCTTCCGCACCAGTTCGCCCGGCGACGTCGTCGTCATGATCGCGGTGTTCCTCGTCCTCGTCGCCGTCTGGTGCGCTGCTGGACGCCTGATCGGAACCCACAAGGCCGTCACCGAAACGCTTGAACGCGTCGAGCACTGGCTCGTACCCGTCGTGTTCATCGGCCTGGGCCTGTTCATCCTGATCGATTCCGGCGTCATCGTCCGCCTCGTCGAGGTCCTCGCATGACCCCGGACGCGGCTGCCGATGCTGAGCTGACGTCGGGAGAGCGGCAGCAGAGGGGGCGTTGGCGGCTCACGGCGGGGGCACTCGCGCTCGGCGGGCTCGTCCTCCTGATCGATCAGGGGACGAAGGCATGGGCGGAGGCCATGCTCACAGTAAGTGAGCGCCTCCCGCTGATCGGCGACCTGCTGGGCCTGCAACTCGCTTACAACCCCGGCGCGGCGTTCTCCTTCGGTGAGGGTTCCACCTGGGTGTTCGCGCTGGTGGCCGTCGCGGCCACCGTCACCGCGATCGTGTTCGCGTTCCGTGTCCGACACCCCGGGTGGGCGATCGTGATCGGCGCGCTTGGCGGGGCCGCCGCCTCCCACGCCGGCGACAGGCTTTTCCGTGCTCCAGGGTTCGCCCAGGGGCACGTCGTGGACTTCCTCGCCTACGGGAACTGGTTCATCGGGAACGTCGCCGACGTCGTGATCGTCACCGCCGCGATCGCCGGAGCGCTTCTGATGATCCGCGGCAACGAGAACTGAGAGGACCATCATGGAGATCATCCTGCACCCGTTGGGTCTGACCTTGACGATGGCCTCTCCTGTTGCCGGGTGGAGGGTGAGCCGCGTTCTGGTAGCGATCGTGGTCGTCTCGGTGGTGGTCGGGTGGTCGTGGCGCGCGCCGAGGGCGGGATTTGCAGGAGGCGGGGTTCAGGCGTCGGTTCGGGTGCGGCCGGGGTGGCGGCCCACGCCTCGGCCGGGGTCTTGCCGTCGAGTGCTTGATGGGCTCGTTCGTTGTTGTAGTAGAGGTCGAACTCGTCGACCAGTGCCTGCAAGGCCTCGATTGTCTTCGCTGGTGGCCTGGCGTTGAGCCACTTCTGCAGCGTCTGGTGGAACCGTTCGTTCTTGCCCTGGGTTGTCGGCCGGTCCGGTTTGCCAGTGATGGGCTTGACCCCGAGGTCGAGCAGGTAGTCGACCAGCTTGCCGGTGAACCCGCGGCGGGTGGGGTTGAACGCCAACCCGTTGTCGGAGAGCAGCCGCTGCGGGACGCCCCAGCGGCGGATCGCGGTAGACACGACCAACACTGCGGCTCTGGCTGTCTCGCCGTCGGCGACGAGGCTTGCGGTGGCCATCCGGGAGTGGTCGTCGATGACCTGGTGAATCGACACGCTGGTGCCATCGGCCAGCGACCAGGCGAACGCGTCTATCTGCCAGCAGCAGTTCGGGGCCGGGTAGACGAACCGGCGGTTCGCCGCCCGCGGCCGCTTACGCGGTTCCGGCTTGGACACGCCAGCGGCAGCGAACGCACGAGCCAGCGTGGCCCTTGAGGGCGGGTTCAGCCCCTGGCGGCGCATCCGGGCGAGCACGGACAAGGGGCCGGCGTCCAGCCCCTGCTCGGTAAGCCAAGCTCGGACGGCGAGCGCGTGCTCGATCAACTGCTGGTCGGTCCGGTTCGGGCTGTGATGGGGGCGCCGTGAGCCCGGCTCTGTCGCGCCGACCGGACCGACCTCACCGGCCTGGCGACGGATCTTGTAGAACACCGCCCGACTGATCTGGTGCCGCTCGCAGAAGCGCGTGACCGCACCCCGCTCGGCATCATCGGGCCAGTTCGCGATCGCCCACCGCACGTCGGCGGGCACGTGGTTGAAGTCCATGCCCAAACCCCACACCCGCACCCAGTGCCCACGATGTCGTGAGACTCACTGCGCACGATGTCCCGAGACAGAACCGTCCACGATCTCGTGAGACTTCACACTCGAGAAAGCACCCCGCCTGCCCGAAATCGCCGACTCCGTCAGGTTCCTTTGAGCCACTAGAGCGCGGGAAACCCAAATGCCGGCGAGTTCAGCGGTGCGCCAAAACGCACTGTCCGATCTAGATTTGTTGTCCGCGGGGTCTAGTCGCGTTCCAGAATGCGCTGGCAAGTTCATCGATCGACGACTTCAAGTCCAGCACAATCTGATCGAGCTGAGTCATCGACCAATCGCGCGTGTCCTCACGATTCCGGAACCACCGCACCCCCGTCACGTGACCCGGCGGGGTCGTGTTCTTGCGGATCCATGACACGTGCACAACCTGGTCGCGAAGCTTCATCGCCGCGCTCGCTCGAACGAGCATCGCTCGAAGGCTGGCTATCGTCTCCGCCTCCAAGTCGGTTCTTTGTGCAAGGGCCCGCCGAAGCCTCCGGATGTTCGCCGAATGCCACTCCCCCTGAGTCTCGGTCATGTCCACTGAGCCCGTAAGTTCCATGTAAGCGCTCTCTAGCTGGTACTCCAGCTTCGTTGACCAATTGCATATGGCACCAATTCGGCGATGTGTTTCGTCTAGCCAAACGTCGCTCACGGACACCCACCTCCCTTCCTCTGCGGTCTTCCGCGACGATAACTGCGGGGTGTGACACCCGCGGCCCTGTTGAGAGCGAACTCGCTGCCGCCAGCACCTAGAGGTACGAGTAGCGCCGACGGGCTGCGCCGATCGCCTTTCCTTGGAGATCTGGCGAAGACTTGCCGCGGCGCTGTGTCCCGTCTCCACGCAAGCGTCGCTCAAGCGGTACGTCGCAACCCGTCGGGTTCTTCTTGGACACCGCAAGGCACAACTCGCTTCGCAGCCTGCGTCACCAAGATTGGACTTCACGCGGCTGCGCCCGCACCACCGTCCCGACCCCAATCAGAAGGATCTCCGGGATGGCGGGTGGACACCCGTTGAGTCGGAGCCAGCAGACGTTCGCACTCCTACGACCGAGAGCCCGGCTGCGCCGAAAGTAAACCGCTCCCGGGATCGTAAGAAGTGGCCTCCGAATGCGAGGTATTAGTGCTCTCGAGTCTTCGATTCGACTCGTCCGGTCGACGGCCAGCGAACGCGTGACTACCGCGGGCTGGGTGGCACACGCACAGAACCTGGCCGAAGAACCGTCGGATCTCGGTCGCACTTTCAAGTCCGCTGTCAGCGGAGCATGGCATGCTCGCCGACATCAAAGGAGAGGGGATCGCGTGAGCGCGACAGTCCAGAAAGTCACCTACGCGCGCGTCGCGAAGGACGCAACGCCAGGTACCGCATCTATCCGGCCTCACGATTCAAAGCTCGACGCATTTCTCCTCGAGCACGTCGAAGCACTCCAAGGTTTTGCCAACGGCAAGAACTCTTGCCCGGCAGTCTTCGTGGACCCCGCAAGCAAGACCTCCTTCGAGGCCTTGCGAGACGGCAACGATGCAGAGTTCCTGCAGGCTGCGCACGACCTGACACTCCAACTGATCGGCCAGATGACCGGCTCAACCGCGGAGGGTCTCCTGGTCTGCGTTCAGCTCCACGACGGTCAGGCCGCCGCCGCGGCGGTACTGAAGCTTCAGGTTGTCACTCCGAACGCCGCGAACCTCCAGACCCTGGACAGCGGGGAGCAACTGCTTTCCGCCGTCACAAACGTCATGGACGCGCCAGGGAAGTTGCAGAAGGGCGCGCTGCTAGACGATCCCCAGCCTGGCAGCGACGTTGTTGTAGGTGACGTGGCCAGCAAGGAGGCACAGTACTTTCCCCGCGCCCTCGGCATCTCGATAGAGGAGCGTCCCGGCCAGGCAGCCATCGCGATGCTCGACGTCATCAAGGACCTTCAAGGAGACGCGGTCGAAGTCGCATCCCGCAACGCACTTCCTAACTTGAGTGCCGGCACAGTCAGCGACGTGCTCACTCAACTGTCGACCGTCGTGCCGGAACTTCAGCCGACCACGGTACGTGACGAGGTCAGCAAGAAGCTCGCGGCCCGTGCGAGGCCAGTACGGAACGTTGAAACCACCGCGCCTCTGACTGAACACATCACCGCTTCCGGCGTCACGATCAAGGTGCCCATCACTGGGCAGGACCGAGTGAGCATCGAGCAGGACAAGGTCAATGGCGGATACAAGATCATCATCCGAGTCGACGAGCATCCCAAGCGCGAAGTTCGTTGATGAGCAGTTCGCCCACTCCCCCAGTCGTCGCTGACCCGATCCAACAGATCCGCGATGCCATCACTGTGGCAGAGCGCGTCACGAGAACAGCCGACGCGGTGGAGACGACCGCCGACCTCAACCAGATCACCCTGACTGCTCGCGCGTCCCTAGCAGCCATCGACCTGGACGACTTCGAATGCCTGATTGCGGCTGGCCACCTGGTGGATCTCCGCATCGATGCCCACCCGTGGAGTCTCCAGTTGAGGCGCGGAGGTTTTGACGGCGACGTCACCGAGGAAACCGGGCCACCCACAGCCGCCGTTGACCAAGCCAAACTCGATGACCTTCGGGACGCGCTAGATGCGAAGGACTTCCGCCCACTCGTGGACCTGCTGCAGGTACACGACGCGGACCTGACTCTGAAGATCGTCAACGACCCCGACGTGACCGGGACGCACTGGATCACAACGTCCGCCGCCATAGCGTCGATAGTGGGCTCAGATCTCTGGATACCCTTCGCGCACCGAGTCAGCCAAGGCCCAGCGATTCTGCTCGTCGACGATCTCGACGACACGGTCCTGCGGGGCGAGTCACTAGCCGTCTACGGGCCACGGTCCCCTACCCCCCGGGTTTTCGAGGAACGTGAGGTGCTGCGCCTCGAGGCAGAGTTCCGGGCGGCGGGGTCAGTGCATGGCCACACGCTCCCCTCCCCCCTGACCTTCGCAGACCTGACGGATGCTTCGTCCTCGACCAACCCTCACGCCCGCATCGTTGCCACGGCCATGCGGAAACTCACGGCACTCCTGATCTGGTCCCTCTTGGCAAGCTCCAGCGAGCCAGAAACCGGAGCAGTAGACATCCGGATCAGCGGCGCTCGTCAATTGCACGTCTCGGTCGTTCCAACCGGACATGAAGAGCTCGCGCACCTCATCGAGATGTACCGATGGGTTGCCACAAGCCCGGAGATAGACCGCCTGTACTTCGCACAGCAGGCACTGACCCTCGCAATTGTCACCCCCGAGGACATAAGCTCGGCTCCCGAACCTGCGCTACGAACAGCTCGATCGCTCTACGACCTCAGCCGACAGAACGCCGTATCTGAGGTCATGGCCGCTAGACGTTCCGCTCGAGAGACGGCACTCAGCGCGAGCCGAAGCGCCGCCACCCAGGCTCGCGAAGCGGCCTCGAAGTCAGTCGAGCGAACTATCGTTCAGGTAGTCGCAGCAGCGGCAGTCGTCGTCGCTCAACTACAAGATGCCGTGAGCGCGAAACAGGCCGCCTGCCTCCTAGCTCTCCTTGCGACACTGTGTGCCCTCGCCGCCATCGCAACGGACTTCGTCATCCTGAGATCCGCCCGCAACGGCCTCGATCACGAACTGCGGGATTTGAAGCGATACCGGGACACCCTGTCAAAGGATGACGTCAGGAGCGCCAAGCGGACCGGCGCTGTGAGGGCGGCTCGCGCTGACCTGCGACGAGCCCGCCTTACTTCCTGGGTGGTCTACGGTGCAGCCGCCGTCGCCCTATCCGTCGCTGCAGTCGTCGTCGTCAACCTCGGAATGGCGCACCCCCAACCCGTCGAACGAGCGCCTTCGAGCAACTCTCCGACGACGACCCCGGGAGTCTCTGAACTCAACTGACCTCGATGGTGGTGAGGACGGATCCGACCGAGCGCCGACAGACCGGTACGC
This sequence comes from Aeromicrobium sp. Sec7.5, assembly GCF_036867135.1. Classification (NCBI taxonomy): domain Bacteria; kingdom Bacillati; phylum Actinomycetota; class Actinomycetes; order Propionibacteriales; family Nocardioidaceae; genus Aeromicrobium; species Aeromicrobium sp. Sec7.5. The sequence goes on from NZ_JBAJIJ010000003.1 coordinate 8,936, forward strand.
CGTCTCGTCTGAGCGGAACGTCAACCGCTTCCCGAGCGACACGTCACTGCAACTCGTGCAGTATCGCTACTAGAGCCCGCGGGTCACTCCTGCAAGTGAGCCGCCGCCGAGGGATAGCGCGGGGTGCTCCGTCCAGTGTGTTGGCGGCGCCCGCGGCGACAAGATCGAGGGTTTCAGGACAACCAGTTCTTCCAGAGGTCCGAGCGCCTTAACGGTGATCCAAAGCGGCAGGCAGGATGGGAACATGAGCACCCGGGTGAGTGCCCTCGACGTGATCGACTGGTCCACTATCGAGCCGCACTGGATCGAGGCGTTCGGCGCGGCTGACGTCGACGGTCCACCCGGGCCAGGTGCTCGCGTCTGGCAGGTGGAGGCTGGCGGTGATGTCGCAGCACTCGGCATCGATCGCGAGTTCGCGACCTGGTTCGGCGACGTGCGCGTACCGACCGCCGGCATCGCTGGGATCGCGGTCCCCGCGGAACATCGCGGCAGCGGATATCTGCGACCACTTTTCGAGGCCATGCTCGGTGCGTCCCGCGAGCGAGGTGCCCTGCTCAGCGGGCTGTTCCCGACCTCTACCGGGACCTACCGCAGCCTCGGCTACGCGCCCGTGGCGCACCTCGACGACATCGCCGTGCCCACCCACCTGCTCGCGGTGCGCGGTGATGCCGCGACGGTTCGCAGGGCGACGCACGACGACCTGCTGGCGATCGCCTCGGCGTACGCGTCTTGGGCGCAGCACCACCGTGGGCCCCTGACCCGCGACGGCATCTCGTTCCCCGATCCCGCCAAGGCCTTCACCGACGAGACCACCGGTGTCACGATCGCTGAGTCGGCCTCCGGCGAGGTCACCGGGTACGCGTCATGGGACCGCGGCACGGGGTACGGCGCCGACGCCGTGCTGCGCGTTCGCGAACTCGTCGCCCTTGATCGCCCGAGCCTCGTGGGACTTCTGCGCACGATGGGCTCGTTCTCGTCGGTGGCGCCGGTCACCGTGGTCCGGTCCAGCACGGCCGACGAGTGGACCGGTCTGCTCCGCTCCGACGAATCCCGGGTGCAGCTGCGAAACACCTACATGGTCAAGGTGCTCGACGTCGCAGCACTGACCGCCCTGAGGCCCGCGGCGGGACTGTCGGCCGAGCTGCCGTTCACATGGCAGGGGCAGGGGTACGTGGCCACCGTCGATGGCGGACGGCTCGAGGTGGATCAGGACACCGCCGCGTCCGGCCGGCACGCGTTCGACGACACCGCGATCGTGCAGACCCTGTTCGGCGCGAGCGACTCCCGCACCCTGCGACGTCTCGGTCACCTGACGGGCAATGACGCCGACGACGCAACGTGGGATGCGGTCGCCTCAGGCTCGCGGCCTGCGATCGCCGACTACTACTGAGGGTCTGTCCAGCAAAGCGCGAACGGGCGGGAGCGTCGGCCTCACGTATTTGGCGTCTCAGATGCCCCTGGGGACCAGGGCCGTCCCGATCTGGTCAAGGCCGCTCGAGGCGACTCAGTTCGCCACCGATGTTGGCTCGGCGCCGGCGTCGAACTTCGCGCGAGCCTGGGCGATTTGGATCTGATGTTCCTCGGTCCAGCCGACGAGCGACTGGACCGTGCCGAGCAGGGTGTGGCCGAGCGGCGAGAGGCGGTACTCGACCTTGGGCGGAACCTCGGCGTAGACCGTGCGGTCGACCAAGCCGTCGCGCTCGAGGTGGCGCAGCGTGACGGTCAGCATGCGCTTGCTGATTCCGTCGACGGCGCGCTCCAGCTCGCCGAACCGCATGGTCTTCTCTTCGAGCAGTGAGATGACCAGTAGCGACCACTTGTCGGCGATGCGGTCGAGGATCTGGCGGACCTCGCAGTCCTCACGCGTGTCCCACTGGTAGGCGTCGTTGCCGCCGCGGCAGCAGTCGTCGGCCAGCACCTCGGTTACCTCGGAGGAACCGGGTGACTTCAAAGTGCCTTCTTGTGCCATCTCTCCATGGTGACCCACGCTGGTTCCAGTTACAAGAAGTAACCCGGATCTGATTCGTGACCAAGGAGATCGTCGTGACCGACAAGACCGCCGCGCAGCCCGCGGCACCCGCACCACCGATCGCCCCGAGGGCCGCCTGGGGAGTGCTCGCGGTGGTGACCGGGGCACTCTTCCTCGAGGGGATCGACATCGCGATGCTCAACGTGGCGGTGCCGAGCATCGCCGCAGACATCGGCCTGGAGACTGGGTCGGCCCACTGGGTCGTCAGCGCCTACGTGCTCGCCTATGGCGGCTTCATGATCCTCGGTGGGCGCGTGGCCGACCTCGTCGGACGCCGCCAGGTCTTCCTGGTCGCCCTGACGGTGTTCATCGCGTTCTCCGCACTCGGCGGCCTGGCTCAGGACGCGTGGGTGCTGGTGCTCGTGCGCTTCATCACCGGAGCCACCGCCGGCTTCATGACTCCGGCCGGGTTCGGCCTGCTGACGACGTCGTTCGCTGAAGGCTCAGCGCGCAACCGCGCCCTCGCGATCTACGGCGCGATCGGTGCCTCCGGCTTCCTCCTCGGCGTTGTGGCCGGCGGACTGCTGACGAGCGTGGACTGGCGCTGGGTCTTCTTCGCCCCAGCGCTCATCGGTGCTGCCTTCCTGGCAGCCGGTGCGGCATTCATCCCCCGGGAGTCGTCGGCACGCCCTCACCCGCGCCCCCGGTTCGACCTCGGCGGTGCGATCACCCTGACCGGCGCGATGGTCGCGGTCATCTTCGGAGTCGTCACGGTCGGCGAGGACCGAGAGTCCGTCGGCGGGTATGTCGCCATCGCCATCGCCGCGGCATTGCTCGTGGCGTTCGCCGGCATCGAACGCCGCACGGCCGACCCGCTCATCCCCACCGGCGTCCTCACCCGGGGCATGCTTCCGTGGGCGAGCACGATCGGCCTGCTCTTCATCGGCTCGTTCTTCGCCTGGCAGTTCCTCCTGACCCTCTACCTGCAGGAGCACCTCGGCTGGAGCCCCCTCGAGACCGGTCTGACGTTCGCCGCGATGGGCATCGAGCTCCTCGTCGCCCCGGTTCTGACTCCTAGACTGGTCGACCGATTCGGCAATGTCGCGGTCATGCTGGCTGGCCTGGTGGCTGTGACGGTTGCCTTCGCCTTGACGCTCCGGCTCGACGACACGTCGGTCTACGCCGGACTCCTGCCGTCAATGCTGCTCCTGGGCCTGGCGTTCGCCCTGATCTACGGCCCGCTCGCCGCAGCCGCAGTCGAGGGCGTCGACGAGGCGGACCACGGGGTCGGCGGTGGCGTGGTCTACACGGGCTTCCAGTTCGGCGCCGCCCTCGGCGTCTCCCTCGGCACGATCGTGCTCGTGGCCGGAAGCACCGCCGTGCCAGCGCTCGAGGACTACCAACGGGCACTGCTCGTCCCGGCCATCGGGGCCGTCATCGCCGCCGGATTGGGAGCAGTCAGCGTGGTCCGCCACCGCCAGGTCAGCACCTGACGGGCACGCCCATCTCCTATGCGCTCGGCGGCAGGAAGTCTTCGGCGACCACATCCCAATCTGTACCGGGTGTCCTGCTGGTCATGGCTCGCGCGGAGGCCGCGCGCACCAGCTCCGCGAGGCCGGGATCGATCCCGGCCTCGCGGCTGGACGCCACGATGTGCTCCAGAAACGACAGACACATGTCGAGCCGGGCCTGCCCGGCGTCGTACTGGCGCGCCGCGACCGACGCGGTCAGGTCGGGAAGGGATGCACCCAGCGTCCCGACGATCCCCTGTGCGTAGGGCAGGAACCGCTGCGGGTCGATGCCGTGCGCGGCCGCGAGGGCCGTGGCGTGCAGGTGGGCGTACATGCCGGCAAAGTAGATGTCGAGCATCGCCAGGTCGAGGGCTGGCGGCACCGCGTGGTCAGTGCCGACCACGTCGCTGGTGCCGCGCATCGCGGCATGGAGAGGCGCAGCCTGATCGAGGTCGGCCGGATCCCCGGCATAGAGCACGACGCAGCGCTCAGTTGCGACCAGCGGGGTTGGCACCATGACCGCGCCGGTGACGTACCGGACACCGAGTCCGGCCGCGTGCTCGGCCGACTCGGCGGCCTCGGCCGGCGTCCCCGTCGAGAGGTTGACGACGACCTGGCCCTCCAGGTGCGGGGCGATCTGCTCGAGCACAGCGCGGCTCGCGGCGTGATCACGGACGCACACCACCACGAGGTCCGCGTCATCGACGGCCGCGGCGGGCGATTCCACGACGTCGACCTGTCCGTCGGACAGGTTCTTCGGCGTGCGGTTCCAGGCACGGACCCGCCGGCCGTCTGTGGCGAGGGCTCCGGCGATCGTTGCGCCCATGGCACCCAGGCCGAGGACGGAGATGGACGTCATGTCGTTCGTGTCGGTCATGCTGACCATGCTGGGCGGGTGCGCTGGGCACGGTCCAGTACGCACAAAATAGTGGGGCCGAACCCGAGGTGAGCAGGTGGCGATGACCAAGACCGACCAGCAGTGCGGCGTGAACGTCGTCTTCGACCTCGTCGGCTCCAAGTGGAAGCCCACGATCCTGTGGCGACTCGACCAGGGCGACCACCGGTTCGCCGAGCTCCGCCGAGCCGTCGGCGGCGTCTCCGAGAAGGTCCTGACCGACCAGCTCCGCGAGCTCGAGCGCGACGGACTCGTCATCCGCACTGCGGGCGAGGGCTTCCCCCTGCGCGTCGACTACCGACTGAGCGAGGAGGGCGCCGAGCTCAACGCTCTCCTCGACCCGCTCGCCGCCTGGGGCGACCGACGGACGGCGGAGCCTCGTCAGCCTACGACGTCCTAGGCCCGGTCACGCGGCGTCGCGGGCCGCTCGCTCGGTGTCCGTGGGATGCCGGTCGACGTACTCCTGGCCGCTGAGCGTCCGGATCGCCGACATCAGCTCGTCGGTCGCCGCGCGCCACGTGGCCGGATCGTTCGGGCGATCACTCCACCCCGACAGATCCAAGGGTTCACCCAGACGAATCTCGACCCGCCCGCGCGACCAACCCCGCCGCCCCGGGCGGTCGACGGACCTCGTCCCGGTGATGCCCACCGGCACGACGGCACAGGGCGTCCGGAGGGCGACGCGCATCGCCCCCGTCCGCCCCCGGTACAGCCGCCCGTCGGGTGACCTCGTCCCCTCGGGATAGATCGCCCACACGCCACCGCCCCGCAGGATCCCGGCGGCGGCGGCGAGGGCCCCATCGGCACTGCCGTCACCGCCACGACTGATGGGCACCTGCCCCGTCAGCCGGCACAAGGTGCCGTACAGCCAGGCGGCTGCTCCGCCCCGGGAGAAGTACTCGCTCTTGGCGACGAAGGTCAGGCGCCGCGGCAGGGCCGCGCACAGCACGAGGGAGTCGATCTCGGCGAGATGATTCGGCGCGAGCACGACCGGCCCCTTCGGCAAGCGGCCCACGACCCTCGGTCGCGCGAACCACCGCACGACCGGTCCGAGCAGCAGCATCTTCAACACCCAGTACATCCAATGCCTCCTAGACAGTGTCTAGGAGGCATTCTGCCGATAGTGCTAGACACTGTCTATATGGAGGCTCGCGAACGACTCGTCCAGGCCGGGGTGGAGCTGCTGGAAGCACACGGCTTGGCGGGAATGACGCAGCGGCAGATCGCCGTGCGCGCCGGCGTCTCGCACGGCGCACCGCGGCACCACTTCCCGACCTACGCCCACCTGCTGGCCGCGATCGCGCGCGAGGGAGTCGAGGAGCTGGACGACCGGATCACGACGAGCCTGGCCGCAGACGATCCTCGTGAGGCGCTGACCTCGGCGTGCCACGCCGTGATCGAGTTCGCGGTTGCCCGTCCGGCGATGTTCGAGCTGATCGCTCGGCACGATCTGCTGGAGGGTGCCGGTGGCCGTCTGCGGGAGGTGACCGGTCGGTGGCTGGGCCTGCTGAGCGAGCGGATGGTCGAGGTGCGACCTCAGGCCGACCACCGGCACGGGCTCGCACTCTGGGCCGGGATCCAGGGTCTCGGGGTGATGCTCGGTCGCCGGAGCGGTGAGGCCATCACCGACGAGGGTGTCGATGCGACCGCCGTGGTCGACGTGCTTCTGGACGGTGTTCTCGGAAAGGACTGACACCCGGCACCGGCACCCTTCAGGAGGGACTGTCGATGGGCCGGACATTGGTCCACCCGGTGTATCCGCGCTCCTCGAGCAGCTCCAGGAGACGCGGGGCGGCAGCGAAGGAGTCGACGAAGGCCGAGTCGAGCAGGTCGACGATGTCGTCGGTGAGCCATCCGTCGTCGATCGCCGAGTCGTGCGCCACCTGTCGAGCTTTGTCGCCGGCGGCCTCGATGAAGGCCACGACCCGGTCGGCGAACGCGGGCAGGCGCGGGTCGTCTGGCGCGCAGTCGAAGATCTCCTCGAACGAGAGGTATAGCCCGGCCACGAAGGGATCCTCGATCTGCTGTCGTTTCAGCGCCATCATGGCCGCGACCCGGTCGGGCGCCTGAGCGGCCACGAGGATCCAGCTGTCTCGTTCGATCTCGACCACACGCTCACGGAAACCCAGCTCTCGCAACCGGCTCAGGTAGTCCACAGCCTCTGGAGGCAGCGCGAGGCTGTCGCCCGAGGCCAGCTGTGCGACGCGTTCCCTGTGCCGCTGCCGCTCCCGAATCTCCGACCGCAGGCGGCGGTCGATGTCGTCGACCGCCGCCGCGAATGCCTCCTGGTCCGCTGCCACAAGGTCAGCGACCCGCGACAGCGGGACGCCGGCCTCGGCCAAGGTGCGGATCTTGACGAGTCGCACGACAGCATCCGCACCGTAGCGCCGGTATCCGGAGTGGTCCCGTTCGGGCTCAGGGAGCAGTCCCTTGGCGTGGTAGTGCCGCACGGCACGGACCGTCACCCCGGCGTAGGAAGCGAGCTGGCCGATGGTCAACATCTCAGAGGTGCCTCTTCACATCCTGATTCAACGTGTTCCTCCACGCCGTCAAATAGCGGTCGGCTGGGGTGGCACCGCCGAGGAGCCGATCGCAGTATGCCGCGACGTCGTCGCCGGTGACATCCAGGACCCGTCGGCCGTTGCCCGCGGCGGTCTCAAATTCCTGGAGGACGTCCTCGAGGATTGCGACGATGTCCATTCCATCGTCGGCGGTGAAGCGCCACATGTATGACTTCATGCGGTCATAGACCATGCGGTAGTCGCCGGGCAGTGCGTCGGCTCGCGCCTCCATCTTCTTCCAAGTCTTTCGGTTGCCCATCATCTTGGTCAGGATGCTGCTCATCGTGTTCTCTCTTCTGTGGTGATCGGTCTTGGTGAGTGAGTGAGTGACTGCGGTTCAGGCGATCTTTCGTCGGTAGACGCGCATCGCTAGCCCGTACGCGAGCACGAGCAGGCCGGCACACCAGGCGAACGCCAAAATCAACTCGTCACCCACGTCCCGTTGTGCGAACAGGTCGCGGATGGCGTCAACGATCGATGTGACTGGCTGGTGCTCCGCGAACCACCGCACGGGCCCGGGCATGCCCTCAGTGGGCACGAACGCCGAGCTGATGAACGGAAGAAAGATCAGCGGAAAGGAGAAGCCGCTGACGCCGTCAACCGAAGTGGCGGTGAGGCCGGCGATCACGGCCACCCAGGCCAGCGCCAGCGTGAACAGCGCGAGGATTCCGATCACGGTGAGCCAGTTGAGGACACTGGCGCTCGTCCGGAATCCCATGAGCAGCGCGGCGAGCACGACCAGGGCAACGGAGATCAGGTTTGCGACGAGCGACGTCAGCACGTGACCCCACAGGACTGAGGACCGAGCAATCGGCATGGTCTGGAACCGAGCGAAGATGCCGCCGGATACGTCCAGGAAGAGCCGGTAGGCCGTGTAGGAGATCCCAGAAGCCACGGTGATGAGCAAGATTCCAGGCAGGAGGTAGTTCACGTAGTTGTCACTGCCGGCTTGGATCGCTGCTCCGAAGACGTAGACGAACAGCAACAACATCGCGATGGGGGTGAGTGCGGTGGTGATGATGGTGTCGGGGCTGCGGGCGATGTGTCGCAGCGAACGCTTGAGCATGACGCCGGAGTCGCCGATGACTGGTGTGAGCATGGTCGTGGTCCTTACTTTCCGGCGGCGTCGTGACCGACGATCGCGAGGAAGATGTCTTCGAGGGTGGGCTGCTTCTCGACGTACTCGACCTTCGCTGGGGGCATGAGCGCCTTGAGTTCAGCCAAGGTGCCGTTGGCGATGATCTGGCCGTCGTGCAGCACCGCGATCTGGTCGGCGAGGTTCTCGGCCTCGTCGAGGTACTGCGTGGTGAGGAGCACGGTGGTGCCCTGGGCGGCGAGGTTCGCGACGGTCCTCCAGACCTCGATGCGCGACTGCGGGTCGAGTCCGGTGGTGGGCTCGTCGAGGAAGATCACAGGCGGCTCCCCGATCAGGCTCATGGCGATGTCGAGTCGTCGACGCATGCCCCCGGAATAGGTCCCCGCTCGACGCCCACCTGCCTCGGCCAGATCAAAGCGCTGCATCAGGTCATCGGCGACCCTCTTCGGTTCCCGGACTCGCCGGAGCTGGGCGACGAGCAGGAGGTTCTCGCGGCCGGTCAGGACCTCGTCGACCGCCGCGAACTGGCCGGTCAGGCTGATCGACTTCCGGACCTTCGCTCCTTGCATTGCGACGTCGTACCCGTTCACCGTGGCTGAGCCGCCATCGGCATCGAGAAGCGTGGACAGCACTTTCACGACAGTTGTCTTGCCGGCACCGTTGGAGCCCAGTAGTGCGAAGATGCTGCCCGGCGCCACGTTGAAGCTGACGCCTTTCAGTACGGAGTGGTCGCCGTAGGACTTGGTCAGCCCGGCGACGTCGATGGCTGGTGATGTGGTCATACCGAGAGTTTGGGGGCCTGACCCTGCGTCATGGTCAAGCCTTCAACGCAGCCAATGTGTCAGCCTCCGCTGCAGCGGCAGGCGGCACTTCCGGGGGTTCGGATCAGAGGCCCGTCACACGAGGAGGTGCGCCCGATCAGCGACTACTCCAGCCTGATGCCCCCTGTCCGCGCGGGGGCTCGAATGCGGCTCAGCCGTTTCGCACCGCCTGCCTTGAGAGCACGACTGCTGCTCCTGCGACGACTACCGCCGCCGCGTAGACGACGTCGTAGCCGCTCGCTCCAGCGACCGTTGTCAGCACGACACCTGCGCCCGCGAGGAAGGCTGAGGTAGCCATGCTCTCGGACGCTTGCAGTGCCGAGCTGTTGGCGCCATGCTCGCCGGGTTGGGAGCCGGCGACGACACCTGAAGAGATTCTCGGGTAGGCCATGCCCATGCCGATTCCCATGAGGACGCACCCGGCGACGGCCCCGGCGACCGGAATCGCCCCGCTGATGAAGGCCAGTGCTCCGACCGGGCCGCAGACGACGAGCGACGTGGCGCGGAACAACGTCCGGCCAGCGCTGGTGGAACTGTCAGCGGTCCGGCCCTGCACCCAGGCGCCGACCGCCCAGCCGAGTGCGCCGATCGCGATGACCAGACCGGCGTTACCGGGAGAGAAGTCCCGCTCCTTCTGGAGGTAGAGGGGCAGGTAGACGTCGGTGGTCACGACTGCGGCTCCGAGCAACCCCCGCAGACCGATCAGGGCCGGCACGCCTGGACTAGCACGGAGTGTTCCCGGCGGGAGGAGCTGGGTGCTCAGCAGCACGAGGGCAGTGACGAGAACGACCAAGAGGATCGTGTTGCGGGGGTAGGGCTGCTGGCCACCCAGGTGAAGTCCCATCAGGCAGGTAGCAGCGGCGACCGCGGCCCAGCCCTTCCGTCCGAAAACCGGCCCGGTCGACAATCGCGGACCGGAGTCGCCGGCTCCCGTCGACCGGGGCGTCCAAGTCGCCCAGAGCAAGCCGGCCAAGGCGATGGCTGACCCGACCAGCACGACGGCGAAGACGATTCGCCAGTGCAGCACTTCGGCGACGAGGCCCGCCGCGAGCGGCCCCGCCATTGACGGGACCAGCCAGGCGGCAGTGAGGAGTCCGAACATGTTCGCCTGGAGTGGGCCTGGGATGTGTTTGGCGATGGCGACGTAGATCACGACGGAGTCGATACCGCCGCCAAGGCCCTGGAGAAAGCGGCCGACGACGAAGGTCGTCATGTCGGGGGCGACCGCGCACAGGCCGATGCCGAGAAGGAACAACGCTCCACCCCCCATCAGCGGGATGGTGACGCCGGCGCGGTCGGCCCAGGACCCGCCGGCGATCATGCCGACCAGGGCGGCCGTGAGCGTAGCGGCGTAGGCGACGGAGTACCACTGCAGTCCGTCGAGGTCCGTTGCGACCACGGGCAGGACGGTGGTCACGGCGAAGGACTCGATCGCGATGAAGGTCATCAGCGCCAAGGCAGCTGCGACGACTGGCCACCGTCCGGAGCTCCACAGTCGCTCCCGATCGGTGTTCACGCTCATCTCGTCTGGCCGGTCGTCAGCGCGATCTTGCCGCGTCCGTGCCCGGACTCGACGTCGCGGTGCGCGGCGGCCGCCTCGTCGAGGTCGTACGTGCGCCGGACGTGGATCCGGAGAGTTCCGTCGTCGACACGGTCCATCAGGTCCTGGAGCCTCGCGGCCGACCTGTCGCTGCGGATGACCCGGCACCCGAGCTCCTGGGCGAGGGCCATGTCGACGATCGTCGCGATCCGATCACGATCGGCCACTACCTGGACGGCACTGCGCAGGTTGTCGTGCCCGGCCGCGTCGAAGGCGACGTCCACCGGCGCCGTTGTCACTGCGCGGATCCGCTCGAGCTGTCCCGGGCCGTACTCCACGGGCACGGCGCCCAGGCCGCGCACGTACTCATGGTTTTCTGCGCTGGCGGTGCCGATCACCTGGGCACCGCGTACGACGGCCAGTTGAACGAACACCGTGCCGACCCCACCTGCGGCACCGTGAACCAGGACCGTCTCTCCCGCACTGATTCCGAGTACATCGACGGCGGTGTGGGCGGTCTGACCCGATGCCGACAGGACACCTGCCGCCTCCCAGGGCACACCGGCCGGCTTCCGGACGATCTGTGTCGCGGGGACCGCCACGAGTTCGGCGTAGCAGCCGAGGACACGGAACCCGGCGGCCTCGTCGCCCAGGGACCATCCGGTCACATCCGGGCCGACGTTCTCGATGACACCGGCGAACTCGTTTCCCAGAATCTGGGGGAACATGATCGTGGCGCCCGGTGGGGTCCATCCGCCGCGGATCGCAGCATCGGTGATCTGGACACCCGCCGCAAGGACCCGGACCAGCACTTCACCCGGACCAGGGACGGGCACCTCGACGTCCCGTGCTGTCAATGCGTCGGCGGGGCCGAAGGCGTCGATCGCGGCCGCGCGCATCGTGCTCATGCGGTGACCTCGGTCGCGGCCGCGAGGACCGTGACGAGGTCCTCCACGCTTCGACTCCCGGACAACATCGTGTCGGCGGCGAGCACGGTGGGAACCGATCGGACTCCTAGGCGCTGAGCCTCCCGGAGGTCAGCATCAACCTCGGAGACGAACTCCGCGCCAGCGAGCATGTGCTCGACCGCCGCTTGGTCGAGCCCGATCTCCACACCAGCCGCGACCAGAACGGCAGCCTGACCGAGGTCGGCGTTACGACGGAAGTGCAGGTCGAAGATCGTCTCCCACGCACTCTCGACACCAACGTCATCGGTCACGGCCGCCAGCTTCAAGAGCCGGTGGACGGTCCGCGAGTCGAAGATCCGCGCCGTGTCCATCCTGATCTCCAGCCCCTCCGCACGGCCGGCGGACTCGATCCGGTCGCCACTGACTTCCCAGTCCGACCTGCTCATGCCCCAGTCCCCGAGCGCCGCCTCGCGCACCGTGATCCCGGACACCGGTGGGCCCTTGGGCTCGAGCAGGAACGCCCGACGCACCACCTCCGGCACTGGGCGGTTGCTCCCCAGGAGGACCTTCTGGGCTTCGGCCATTCGCCGGTGGCCGATCCAGCACCACGGACACCTCACATCGGCCCACACCTGAACAGTCCCCGAATTGACGGTCATGTAGTCCTCCAGCAGTCGCGATCAACAGATGACTACACTCCACTTCATCAAGTCCACTTGATGTCAAGCAGCGACCGAGGAAGGACCGAAGGGTGCCGCAGATCGACCCCGACCTCGTCTGGCTCAAGCCCGGACAAGTCGCCGCACGAGCCGGCATCGCCGTCTCGGCACTGCACTACTACGAGAGCCTCGGCCTGATCACCAGCCGACGCACCGCAGGCAACCGCCGCGAGTATCGGCGCGACACCCTGCGCCTCATCGCCTTCATCCGCACCGCCCAACGCGTCGGCGTCTCACTGACAGACATCAAGAAGGCCATCGACGAACTTCCCGCCGAAGGACTCCCCACAACCCGCGACTGGGCACGGATCTCACGCCAATGGCACGACGACCTCACCGCTCGCATCACCGAGCTCACCGCACTGCGCGACACCTTCACCCACTGCATCGGCTGCGGCTGCCTCTCCCTCAAGGCCTGCCCGTACTCCAACCCCGACGACGTCCTCGGCCTCGACGGAGCCGGACCACGACGGTTCCCATGACCCCTTCAGCTGACTGGGGGCGAGGGCAAAGGCATCGGAGATCTGTCTAGGTGGTTGGTACGTTGCGCGCCGACGATGCGAACGATCCGCGACCACTCCTAGCCAGCCACACGACAGCGCAAGTCGCTTAGCCCTCTGATCGAAGTCGGCAGTGGCGGAGCCGAATCTCGATCACCCGTCAGCCGACAGTCGCTTCAGAAGTGCGTCGTACTCGTGAGGATCCAATGGGCCGTTGCCGACCTCAGATTCTTCGAGCAGGTCGAGTCGTGCGGCACGCTCTTCGGGACGCGCACGGTCCGGCGAACGCGAGGGCATACGACGAACTTATTCGACTGGCGTCGTGTCAGGTGGCAGCTTGCCTGCGGTGCGAGCGGTCAGCGTTCGCCACGCTCGGGCTGAGCGATGCGATCGGCACCCTGCCGAGGAACGCGTACATCAACGTGAGCTGGTCGTCTGGCCGCGTCCCGACGGGCGAATCAGGGGTGCTGCCCGTCGTAGATCTCTTGCCTCTCGAGGAGCGTGAGGAGCAAGATCGAGGCGCAGCCGCTGAAGTACAGGCCAGACAATGCACTCACGAGTGGGACTGGCACTTCTTGCAGCAATCTCGTAGCCACGGATAGTTGCGTCAACACCGCGGGAGCGGCAGCTACGACGATGATGATGGCAGTGGGCGATACGTGTAGGCGCTGCTTCGCTCTGCGGAGACTATGAACACGATTCGTTGCCGACCATCTCCTGTTCGCGAAAGCGGTCACGAAGGCCAGTGGCGCCACCAGTGCGGCGACGTGGGCAAGCCACCACCATGCAGATAGATCAGGTCCCCGACCATCGACCGTTTGACTGATCTCTGATCCGACTTTGTAGCCAAGTAGCAGGATCCCGGCAACTGTCCACGTGGCGACCATGAACACGCTGAGCGCCCACCCACGCGCGTCGATCTCATCTGATTCCACACCTCCGCTCGGACCTCTTGCAGTGTTGTCGAAGATGGAGGCTGTGACGACGAACAGTGTCATCAACGCACCAATTGCCAGAACGGACCCCGCCGTGGCGAACCCTTGTGCGGAGGAAGTCGCGTAACTTCGCATCGCTTCGGCGACCTGCGACTCGTCCAACGCAGCGAGGGTGTCCTCCCCTGCTAGACCTGCCACTTCTGCTGGCGAGGTCGGTATTCCGTCGAGCACGATGTACAGGTAGGTCGCGAGCATCAGGGTCACCAACGTTGGGGGTGAAGCCTTCAGACTCAGTGCCTGGCTCCCGGGGGTGCGGACTCGTGTTGCGATCTGGACCGAGATGGTGATGACCAGCGCGGCGAGCACGCCCGAGAAGGCGGCTCCACTGGATGCGGAGTAGAGGGGTATCCAGCCGGGCATGCCATCTCCTGCAGACTAAGTTCTTGGACTCGAGGACTTTGATCCCCCGCTTCGCGAGGTTGCTGGGGCAGTTACGTATCGAGTCGATAGTGGTCGGCCCCCGCGATGAGGGCGTCCAGCGACTTGGTACGTCGTCTCAGGGGCCCTCCGCGAGTGATGACGACTCGCGGTGCGACGGTTCCCGAGGCGTATCCCTTCTCTGCAAGGGGATACAGACCGACAAACTCTTGCCCGGGATAGGACCCGGTTCCTTCGATTGGGAGTATCGCGATGGACTCAGCACTCTTGATGCCGTTGAAGTAGCCGAGTTCCCAGGGCATCCAGACGCTGCGAGACGATCGCGGTGAGGTGGCGTAGATCAGGGACCGCGACTGATTCATGCGTCGCTGCAGGGTTGCTGCGGTCGCCGCCGACACGTTTGCGCGGTCGAGGTGGGGGTCGTCGATCCAGTCGACGTACACCGAATTTCCTGACTTCTCGAGGGTGACCTTGATGCCGAGGATGAGATCGGCGTCGATCCTTGCGTGACTCAGGAACACGTCGTAGGTCGGGTACTCAGCGGAGGCGCGCAGGACCCTCTCCGATGATTCGTAGACGGTCGTCTTGGTGCGCGCAGTTGCGCGGAGCTCTGCCTCGGTGAACCTGCTCATGCGCGTTCTATCGTCCTGCCTGCTTGGCAGCGAGTTCGATCCAAGCGGCGAGGTTCTTTCCACCGTCCTGCTGGTTCCACTTGTAGAGCGGGTAGCCGGACGGCAGCGGGTTCGCGCCGGTGGTGTCGGTGTGGAGCTCGCGGTCGAGGATCTTCGAGATATCGATACCGAGAAGTCCGTTCCCACGCTTGATGCTCTCTTCAATCTCGTACTTCACCCAGCGTCGCTGTGCGGTCTGCGCGCCAATGAGGACGATCGTCACCGATGTGCCGCGGAGTTGGCTGTCGATCCACGAGCGGATCGCAGGGGTACCTTGCCGTTTGATGGACTCCCACTGGGCCTTGTCGTAGAAGGGCGGCTTCTCATAGTTGCCGATGACAGCCGAGTTTCGGACCTTGGCGACCCTCCATGCGTCTCGGTCGTAGTGGAAGCTGAAGAACACTCGTCGTGCCATGTGGGACCTATCGGTTGATGCTGATCGTGACTAGGGCGGTGGCGGCCAGGAGGCTGGCGTAGAAGCCGATTTGAGTTCGGCTCATCACGGTTTCGATCCAGCCGGTGTTCCCGACGGTGATGTGCGCGGTGCTCAGGTTGAAGTCGATCTGGTCCGCAGGGAGTTGGCGGACTTCGTCGTAGAGCCCGCGGTACTTACGTTCCTGACTGAGGTAGAAGGCGTCGAGGGACCAGAAGACGACGATCGGCATGTACGCGATGAACACGTAGCGCTGCTCGCTGTCGGAAGCGGCCAGAGCGAAGAGGGCAGCGACAAGAGTGACGGCCCAGCCTTTGAGTAGGAATGAGTTCGCGGCCATCCTGGTGATCGTCAGTTGGATGAAGTCCAGGTGGCGGATACGGTCGTCGCTTGATGCGTGACCCTGCCCTTGCGCGGTCACTGGATGTCACCGTCCGCACCAACGGCGCTCGATTGGACGGGCGTCTCAATAGGTCGCTCGCTGCTCGGCGGGCACAGATGAGTCCGACCCGCACGCTCGCTGAGGACCTCCATGCCAAGTACTCACAGTTGGCGGCCCTCGATTACCGGTCGAGAAGGAGTTTTCGGCAACTTCTCGTCAGGACTGACGTCGCATTCCCACGTCGACGCCCGTGACCTGCCACTGATCGCGGCGGGCAGTTGGTCCGAAGCAGAAGTTGATGCTCGCCAGAGATTCCGCTTCAGCTGAGCGCGATCGCGAGCCCCTAGCCCGGGCGCAAGGCATTCGGCTGCCTCAGGTCATCGCAATATCGCGGCGGACCTTACTGAGCCGGACACACATTCTCTGTCGGTGAGACCGCTGTAATTCCAGCGGAAAGTCCGCGAAGTGCGGGCATGAATATCAATGCGCGCATCGCGCGAATCGCCGCCCCGCTTCTCCTCGCTTCCGGACTTGTGGTCGCCAGTCCCACTCAAGCCTCGGCAGCCTTGTCCGATTGCCCTTCCGGATACCTGTGCCTCTGGTCCGGCACCAACTACACCGGAACTTTGAAGAAGATCTCGGTCACCAACTCGTACGTATCGACGTCGTTGCCGACCGTCCGCTCGTACTACAACAAGCGTTCCTACCGCTCGCTCCTGTACTCCGGCACGGGTGGGACCGGCTCGAACGCCTGCCTGTCCAGCAACGTCGCATCGCCGAACGTGAGCGGTTGGCCGAGCTACGCGAAGTCCGCCTTCCTCTCGACGACCGTGTCGTTCTGCTGAACCACTGGCAAGTGTGGCTTACCGTTGCCGGGTGGGCGAAGAGGAATTCCGGTCGCTCTATGAACGACTCAGCGCACGGATCTTCTCCTTCGCCGCCCGGCAACTGCCGCCGGAAGTCGCGAAGGATGTCGTCAGTGAGACTTTCGAAGTCGCATGGATAAAGAGTTCGGAAGTTCCCCGCGACCCAGACGCTGCTGCCGCATGGGTATTCGGTGTCGCCAAGAACAAGATCCTCCAAGCGCACCAGCACAAAGTTCGCAAGCATCACGATCACCGGTTCGCTGCGGATTTCCAAGAGCGCACCCGTGCGTCCCGCGACACTGCCGATACGGTGACCGAGTCCGCACTCGGGCGGTGGGTCTATCGACGACTGACGGCCAACGAACGCGAACTACTCGACGTTGCGTTCATTCAAGACACCGAACGCGCCGACGCAGCGGCGATGTTGGGCCTGTCTGTTGGTGCCTTCAACACCCGCGTGTCGCGACTGCGGTCGCGAATCAACGAACTCACCCGCCTTTACGAAGATCCCGCCCCAGCGAGAGGTGCGCGCTGATGAGCAAGCATGGACCTGAGGATCCACTGGTACAACTTCGCCGCGAAGCGCGCGAGTTGGGCATTCCAGAGTCCCCGTCGCCCGAGGAGACCGGGGTTGAGCTCGACTCAGCCGACGACATCATCGCCAGGCTTCGTTCTCGTCACGGGCCGATCCTCGAGCCACCAGCAGCCGAGCCCGATTCACCGGTCGTCGACATCGACACTGGTCTGCTGCGGCGCAGGCGCCGGGTGGGATTGGCGTTCGCCAGCGGACTCGTTGCGGCCGCAGTCGTGGGCCTCCTAGTCGTCCAGCCGTGGTCGGAGCAGGCCGCCGTCGCGGACGAACCTGCTGTCCTCGACTTCGAGTACGCCGCAGCAGCGAACATCGCGTTCTCGCCCGGTCGAGATTCAGCCGCTACATTGCTGGAGTTGTCGGCAGCAGCATCACGACAGACCTCCGGGGTCGGGTCCGGGCCCATTCAGCATGTCGTGACCGACAACTGGTTCGCTGAGCTCACCGCTGACGAGGAGAAGTCTTCGGCCGGCCAGGTCATCCCGACCTTCCGGGAGACCTGGCTACAGCCCGATGGGTCCCTCACCGTCTTGGAACACGACGGGAAGCCACTCTCAGCTGACGGGAGGACGGACGCCGACGTGGAGAGACCATCCGGAGTGTCGAGCGAGATGCTGCCAGCTGGGACCGTGGATCCTTCCGCGTCCTCCGACCTACCCCTGGAGGCGGGCCCACTGAGAGAAGCTCTCTTCGCGAGGTCCGGTTGTGAATCGGGACCGCCCAGTCCCGCAACTGCGGCGTGCATCGTGCAGGCCGTAATCGACCTTCACAGCGCGAACGTGGTGCCAAGCGAGGTTTCTGCGGCGATCTGGCAGGTGATGGCAGCCGAACCCGACCTACGTTTGCTTGGCGATGTGACAGATCGTCTGGGACGCGAAGGGGTCGGGATTGCGATCGTGCCGCCCGACTCCCCGCAGTTCCGAAATGTGCTCATCATCAGTCCCGTGACCGGTGCGCTGCTGGGGACGGAGACGGTGCTCATCGCCGAGCAACCGGATCTCGACCTTGAGGCGCCCGCGATCTTCTCGTTCACCGCTTATGTGACCACCGAGTTGGTCGGTCCCTCATCTCTGCCGTCCGCCAGTTCGGAATGAAACGATTCGCCCAAGTCACGGTCGTCAGCGTGTGCGTTGCGATGCTGGGTTGCTGCGCCCCGAATGAGTCCGATCCCGTGCCTCAGGAGGTCACCGTCCTGGTGGTGCATGCCACCTCAAGCGACACACTTTCGTTCGCCGACGCTACGGCCGTCGCCGAGAATGGCGAAACGGCAATCAACGATGCTGGTGGATGGGCCGGAGAACGCGTCCAAGTCATCAGCTGTGCTGCCACGTCGACAAAGGATGTCGAGACGTGCGCCAATGGCGCGCAACCAGCCGTTGTAGTCGCCAGCAGCGAAGACGCCGCCGCTTGGTCCGAAGTAGCGTTCGAAGACATTGCCATCATCGGTCCGCAGAGTCCCGATGTTCCTGACACGTCGACGTCGCGTCGAGTTCCCGTGGCGCACCACAACGAAGCACTGGCGGAGAGTCTCGCCGCCAGCCTCCTCGATCACCCGGCATGTGGCGGCGGGCTCTACACAAGCGGCGGCTCTGCGGCAGGATCCAGCACCACAGTTGAGGCCATTCAACGAGCGACAGCCACGGCCGGCGGGGCATACCTCGGCAACTTGGCTGTCAGCGGCATTGATGACAAGTGCGTCATCCATGTCAGTGCCGGCGCCGACCCGACACTCGACCCGGAGGACCTCCTGGCGCATCCCCCGATCGTTCTCGGGCTTCTCGATGCCGCGTACACCTCTGACCGCCGGGTCGCGTTGGCCGCAGCCCCATTCGAGGTGCATGTCGCCTCGTCGTATCTGCCGCTCACGGGGTTGACCCAGGATGTCGATGTCAACGGTTTCCTCGAGGCCGGACGAGCCGTGGCGCCCGACTTCGTCGGCGATGCCGCCGCCGTCACGACGTACCTGGGCTTGTTGCTAGTGCGCGAGCTCGTGCAGAACGGCGACGGACCTGTCGGCGACGTGCGGGACGCCCTCCTGAACTCCTCTGATCTCGCAAGGGGCGGTCTCGGCGCGACCTGGGACTGGGAACAGGTCCGGCTCACGTCACCAGTGCACGTGTTTCAAAAACAGATCTCGTAGGTGGACAGGTAGCAGAGTCCGGCGCGTATCCCGGCTGCGATCCCGGTGGCTGGCGCGAACCGTCAGGCAGGTGGTCCGCAGGATTTTCGCGGGCTCCCTCGACGCGCTCAGCCTTCGCTCGCGGGTTTGAACCCTGTTCGTGATCCCATGGATCGGTGGGCGTGTGGGGTGCTGCCCGCGCTGATTCTCGAATGAGGGAGTGATGTCTTGGGGTCGCGGGACGGCTTGACCTTGACCGCGGTTGCTCAGCAGCTCGCGCACTCGCGCGATCCAGAGCGAACCGCCGAGCGCCACCTGCCCGAGGGGTGGCGAGCCATCGTCACGGCAGTCGCAGGCACCGGTGTCGTCGTGGCTGTTACGGCGGCGCCTGTGGCCGCTGCACTGTCGGTACGCAATGAGGCGCTGTCCATCCCCTCGATCCTGTCGGGCTTCGTCGTGGCCCTGTTTCTGTTCGTCATGATGTGGGCGTGTTCAGATCAGTCGTTCGCTCTGATCTCTCGCACGGTGGAGTTTGCCCGCATGGTTCAGGTCTTGATCTTCGCTGCTGCCGCGGGTGTGCTCGGGGTGGCTGGGCCGTCCTTCGTATTCTTCGGCGGTGGCGAGGTGGCGTGGATCGTTGCCGGCGGCGGTGCTGTGGCGCTTGCTGCGTTGCTCGCCTTGTCGGCCATGAGGGGGTTGCCGCCGATTCTGGAGGTTCCGACGGTCCCATGGAGATTCGCGACAGTGGTCGCGAGAACTGCCTGGGTCTGGGCACTGACATCGGTCGCGGTTTCGACGACTTCAATCTTGTGGGCGGCTGACTACCAGACAGTTGCCGGCGGGGCCGGCGTTGCCTTAATCATCGCCGCGGTGGCTTACATGGATCGTCTTCGAGCCTCGACCAATGCGGCGGCCTCCGAGATCCGCCGCTCCCTGACGTCGCTGTACCTGCTGGCCGACTCGGCCTCCCGCTCGACGTCAACGTCCAAGCACTGGGACGAGCTGCGGGCCGGACATTTCGAGACCCTCGATGTGCTGGCGAACCCTCCGTGGCGGACCCTCGTATCGCCTTCAGTCCGCCGTGCAGACGCGGTGACCACTTCGATGTTGAGGTACATGGCTTCGAAGATGTACACCCTGCCCCGGCCAGTCCCATCGCATCGCGTCGATCGATACATCGAAGATTTGCTGGGACACCGTTCTCGCCGTGAGCTTGTGTCATTGCTTCGCGACTACGTAGGTGACCTACACGATCAGGTCGGCCGTAGTCGACGGATGAGTCGGCGCGGAAGTGCTGTCACTGGACGACCACCGGTCGGGTGGTCCGAAGCCCCCAGCCGGGGATGAACTGTCGTCCGACTCGGGCGGTATCGAGGTGCAGGCTGATGGTGACGCGGCCGGGGACGGTCGGGGTGGAGGGTGATGGGTCGTCGAGCTCGTGAGGCTCGCGAGAGTCGGGGACCATGGACCCCTGGTAGGGCCCGATGTCTACCTGCGTTCCCTGCGCGCGGAGTTGCCGCAGGTCATGGGGAGTCAGCCATAGGCGGACGGGTTCATCGGTGATGGCGCGATGCTGATGCCGACCGTCGTCTGGCGCGAAGTTGATAGTTGCTTGCACTTCGACGCGCGCGTCTTGGCCGTGGCGACGCCGCATGACGGCGCCCCTGTCGAAGGTCGATGTTTGTCTGGCCATGTTGGTCTCTTCCGTAAGAACTGACTAGAGCGGGAGTGTCAGGACA
Source organism: Aeromicrobium sp. Sec7.5 (assembly GCF_036867135.1). Taxonomy (NCBI): domain Bacteria; kingdom Bacillati; phylum Actinomycetota; class Actinomycetes; order Propionibacteriales; family Nocardioidaceae; genus Aeromicrobium; species Aeromicrobium sp. Sec7.5. The sequence continues at coordinate 29,628 of NZ_JBAJIJ010000003.1, forward strand.
GTTTCGGCGCCGTCCTGTTCGGATTCGAATGGTCTGAGTCGGCGGCGGATCCGTTCGAGGATCAGCGGCACGTAGGCGGCTTCCCGTTCGATGCCGATTGCGTGGAATCCTTCGATGAGCGCTGCTTCGAGCGTGGTCCCTGATCCAGCGAACGGGTCCAGCACAGTGCCGCCTGGTGGGGTCACAAGGCGGACGAGGTGCCGCATTAGGGTCAGCGGCTTCACGGTTGGGTGTTCGACCCCTCTTGATCGGGTCCGTTCCTTCGCATTCGGCTTGGACACGAAGAAGACGCTCTCGGGAGGTGTGTTCCCCCTGGCGACCAAGCCCTTCACTGATGCCCCTTCAACGTGCACGTTGGTGGGCCATCTGCCGGCCGACTCCTGGTGGGTGCCCGCTGCGAGGAGGACCCGGCAGCCACCGAGGTTGAGCGCTCCCGTGGAGTGTCTTTCGAGGTTCTCCGTGACGGTGCCCTCGAGGGGTTTGCGTGCGAGCACGAAGGGTTCGAACCCTGGCTTCAGGGTTGTCCCCCACCCCTCCCAACGAAGAGCCTCTTCGTGCCTACCGGCCGTCGCGAGAGCCGACTGGACGTCGAGTCCCTTCGGCACCCCGCTGGCGTACAACCAAGCCATGTTGTCGCGAATCTCGAAGTCCACGTCCTCGGCTGCTGAAACGAGCCGGTGCCACGTGCGGGTGCCTCCGAAGGCTATGAGGTGGCCTCCTGGCTTGAGAACGCGATGACATTCCGTCAGCCATGCCTCACACCAGGTCTGAAACTGGTGGGGGTCGCTGTCTGCATAGCCGCGGGAGTGCGTTGCGCTCTCGTGCCAGTTTTGCGATTGCATACCGAGCATCGCGGACTGCATGAGCTGTTCGGGGTCGGCGCCGGCCTCGGCCCGATTGATGGCGTAGGGAGGGTCCGTGACCACGGCATGCACAGACTCGTCCGGCATGGCACGGAGCGCAATCAGAGCGTCGCCATGCGTCACCTTCAGGCGCCCATCGTCGAAGGCCGTTGCGGGAGAGGCGGACTCGGGGATCGAGGAAGAGGTCGTCATGTACTTGATATCGGCGAACTTCGGCCAGTTGATGACGGGACAAACCTTGACCTCAATTGAACCAAGACTTAGCATATTTGCTATGTCACACGCCGTGAACTTCTCCTCATGACACACGCTGCCAGGATCGAGCGGCGACACCGCAACACGCTCGCGAAGTACGTGGCTCCATCCACCGTGGCTCTCGCTTGTGGAATCGATCGTGATGGATTGGGCGCCTGGGTCGCTGGAGATGATCGCCCATCAGACCTCGGCCGCGCACAGCTGCTCTGGGACGTGTTCTCCAAGCACATCCGGTCACGAGGGTTTGTGGGCGCGGGTAAGTGGATCAGCGACCCGAAGCCCTGGCCTCACAGCGAGCGTCCCGCCAACCTGATCGCTGCGGGCGACCGGGAGGCGTTCGCCGAGACTATCGGGCTGGCCGTCCACGGGGTCGCGTACGACTTCGACCATCTGGACTCATTCGGCGGCGCACAGGTCGGTCTGGCCGGCGACTGGCACGGCAACACACGATGGGCGTTGAAGAAGCTGGAGAGGTTCCACCGAGACGGGATCCGCACCATCTTGCACCTCGGGGACTTCGGCCTGTGGCCAAATCAGGGAGGAGCAAAGTTCCTTCGCCGCATCGATGAGGCTTGCCTGGAGTACGACCAGACCATCTACGTCACGGACGGCAATCACGAGGATCACGCGAGACTCGCCTCCGTCGAGCCATACGCCGGGAAGCGCTGGGTCTCCGACCGCGTCGCCTTCTTCGAGCGCGGACACCGGTGGCGGTGGCAGAACCAAACCTTTGTGAGCCTGGGTGGCGCAGCGTCCGTGGACTTCGAGGACCGCGCAGAGGGGCGCTCATGGTGGCGCGACGAAGTTGCCTCCACGGCCGACGTCGAACGGGCCGTCCGAAACGGGCGAGCCGACGTGCTGCTCACCCATGACGCACCCGCTCCGAGTACACCGACGATCGAGCAGATCATCCGCACCAACCCACTGGGGTTCTCGGAACGTGCACTCGAGTACGCCGCCGAGAGCCGTGTCCGCGTGACCGAGACCTTTCACGCTCTCCAACCTGTGCTTAACGTCCATGGGCACATGCACTACGGCGAGCGTCGCAAGCGACACATCGAGGGGTTCCCGCACCTCACTGAGACGATCGCGCTGTCCTGTGACAACGACGAAGGCAACATCGCAATCCTCGACGTTCTCGACCTTCGTGTTCGCCCCATCGACTGAACTGACCGACCGCCAGGAGGTTCAAAGTGTCAAAGCATGCCGGGAACGATCACGACGGCCACTCACCTATGGACATCATCCTCGAGCGCCGCGACGGCATCATCACGACCGAAGAGATGATGAAGCTTCTCCGGGACTATCACTACACGTCGTTCATGCCCGCAGCCGACGACTGGGACCCTCTCGCGATGATCGCCATGCCGCGAGGGACCATCGAGGACCTGGGCGAGGCATTCGACGAGAATCTTCTCGCCGAGGACGAGTACGACACACTTGCGACGGACCCGAGCCTGAAGGTCACCCGGACCCAGATGCCCAGCATTCGGGAACTGGACTAGGACGCCGCACCTCTGCGCCCCGTGGCGCGGAATCGATCATCGGACCAACACTCTCCCGGAGCCGTCGCGCCGCGCGCACTAGTGGCGCGGCACTAGTCGTCTTCCGGAGTGGCGAGGTCGAACGCCGGTACGAGATGGACGTGCACGCTGTGAAGTACGTCCTTGGTCGCCGCCATGAGTTCATCCACCCACACTGGGACGTTCTCGGTATGCCGGAACTGGGTCGTGGCGCGACCGATCTGCCGTTCCAAAGTCAGGGCCGACTCGTACAGCCGCTGGAGGCCTCGCACATCGTCAGGGCCAATCACATACAGGTGTGGTTCAGACTTCCTGCTTCGGAATTGGCGGCGCTGTTGAGTGTGCGTCTCGCAGAAGCGAGCGCTGTTGCTCGCTAGTGGGGTATCGCATGAAAGGCAGTAGTTAACGTTGCCGTCGTGCGACATGCGCCGCTGGGGTGAGGTGCCGCGGCGGCCGACCGGAATCTCATTGATCGGCCGGGGTGGGACCCGCGGAGCTTGCGGGTTTCGTGCAGTCGGGCGCAGTCCCGGCATCATGACTCCTCAGAGCTCGCAGAGGCGGCCGGCATTCGATGATCGCCGACCTGACCGCTCCTCGCATTCCCGGCGCGGTACTTACCGGCGACTTTCGCCTCGCCACAAAGCGACCCGCGGCACGAGGCCGCCACGGTCTCCCAATTCCCCGCGAACCGCACCTTCGAAGTCTCCGCGCTTCTGTCAGCTGAGGGTCAACTGACGCCATCCTGTGCCGTCGAGGGCCTGCGAGATGGGAGCGTCGTCCGGGGGCGCGTAATCCAATGTGCGGAAGGTGACGCGCGAGACGCGCCAGGCATCGTCGTCGCGTACCAGGTCGATTCGGTGCGTCACCCACGTCCGGAAGTCATCGTCTTGGTCAAGGCCCAGCGAGAAGGCGATCTCGACCGAGATCGAGTCTGGGCGTTCGGGATCGCCGATGGTTTGGGTCCTGATCCAGGACTCCTCATTGGTGCGCCAGACCCGGCGGATCTCAGAGCCCTTGTTTCTGGCGAGGCTTGTCTCGAAGTAGGAGACCGTGGCGGGATCGGCGTCTTCCGCTACGAGCGTTTCGACCATCTTGTCGACATCCATCTCTTCGCGGGTGTCGACGATCAGGTGCAGAAACTCGACCGCGAACGCTTCCGCGTCAGAGCGGCTGCTACCCGCATCGGAAAGTTCTTCGGCAAGGTCGAGGCTCGGAAGATCGGTCGGGCCTTCCGGGGAGTCTCTAAAATCGCCTGGTTCCGCGATTGGCTCTCCTTCGGCCAACTCGGTCAGTTGGCTCCCATCGTCCGGGACAATGGAATCTGAACCACTTGAGCCGCCCCCGCCACCGTTGGATTGCAGCGCGACGACCGCGAACGCTACGACCACGGCTACGACCGCGGTCCCCCCGATTCCTGCCCACCGTCGATTCAAGGCTGTGTCCTCGCAGTCAATGCGTTGCCGAAAGCGATCGCGTATCCGAGTTGCCCGGACGCGTTCGGATGGAAACTGTTCGGGATCGGGTTCACGTCAAGATCGTGGATCCAGTCATCGTAACCGTTGTCCGAGCAGGCTCCGTGGCCCATGAACACTGAGCGAACGCCCTGGCCCACAGACCATACTCCGGCTGCGTTGGCTGCTGACGTGATGACGTTGTTTAGTCTGATCACCAGCCGATCGGCCATCGCTCGCTCCGCCGGCTTGATCTCTTGACAGGTCAACGGATCGAACAGACCTCCGCGTCCGCCGACGGTGATGACCTGGGGATACCCACCCACCATGATGTCCGCGTACGGCTGCTCCTGTCGCATGAACGAGTAGAGCGTCGTCAGTGTGGGGAGCAGCGCGTCGATCCTGTTGGCAGCAGTCGCCTCAAGGTTGGTGCAGTCGAGAAGCACGCACTGCTTGATCAGACTCGCGAAGCCGACGTCGTTTCCACCGATCGTCATCGTGATGAGACGCGGCCTGGACGGCGATCCGTTGAAGGACATCATCGCCTCATACATCTGATCCACGATGGCGTCCGTCTCCGCGCCCCCGCAGGCCTTCGATGACGTCAGATACTGGAGAGAGCTCTGCATGTCATACGGCCACGGGCTTGTTCCAATCATGCAGTAAGGATTGGTGTTGGCTGGGATGGTCCCCGTGCCCGCAGTGTAGGAGTCCCCCAAGGGGGTGTAGACCCGATTTCCTGGTAGCCCGCGGGTGCGAGTCGTCGGACTGTAGGTCCACCCACCGTTCAAGTACGCCCGATTCGGAAGCACCCTGAATTGGTGGTAGTAGCCGCTGTAGATGAGGTCGATTTCCCACAGAGTGGCCGTCACCGGGTAGGGCAGGTCGACCCATGCCTCGCCTCCAGCCGTCATGGTCCGCCGCGACAGCATGTAGCCGGTGGCGTTGTTCGAAGCTGCCCACCCGAGAGTGACGCTCGTCTGGCCGACGTGCCACGCCGACAGCGTGGGCACAGTCGCAGGTTGCGGTCCACCGACGGTCCTACTGACCGTCGGGCTCGCGGTTCCTCTGCTAAACCCCTTCGATGGGAAGATCTTGAACTCGTAGGTTCCTCCCGCCGCGAGGATGTCGACGGTCCAACCGTTTCCTGATGCCGGGGCCTGAAGTTCATAGAACGCCTGACCGGAGTTGACCAAACGCATCTGGATGAACATTCCCGTCGAGCCGGTCGAAACGCGAGACCAGCCCAGCGTTGCCGCTTCCGACCCCGCGGTGACCGTGGGCGTCGGCGCAGCAACGTTCCAGGGCTGGTAGGTGGCAATGTTCGGACCGATTGTGCCAATGCCGAGCTGCGCGAGACCCTCCGAGATCCGCTGCGCGATGAGGGCTTCACCGGTGGGGTTGGGGTGGGTGCCGTCCCACGTGTGTGCCTGGGCATCCCACCCATTGCGGGTGGACGCGATGACAACTCGCTCCGCAGCGGTGTTCGTCTGCGCCGCGTACGTCTGCAGCAGTGCGGCGTACTGGTTCGTCTCGTTCGTGATCTGGTGCGTCTGGGTCCATGGGTTCCAGCGGTTGACGACTTCCGCGACAACGATGTCGATTCCTGGCTTGGCCGCCCGGGCTTGATTCACGTACGTCGTCAGGTTCGCAATCGTCTCGGAGGGGCTGGTCAGATATGCGAGGTCGTTGCTGCCTAGAGCAACGACCAGGACGTTCGCATTCGTTGACGTGACCTGGCCGCCGATCTGACCGAGTTCTTGGGTATACGAGTCGCCCCATCTCGCGGAGTGAGCCTTCGCGCTAAACGGGGCTGCGTAGTGCTGCGAGCCGTGCACGTTGTTGACGATGTCGAACAGGTCGGTCCGTGTCCCCACGAACTCCACGTTGCCCGGTGCCGTCCCCGCGAGCTTGTTCCAGAGTCGGTAGCGCCACGTGTAGTCGCCCGACGAACCCTGGGTGATGGAGTCGCCGGTTATCAAGATGCGGTGGGCGGGGACTGCCGCCGCTGGTGGCGCAGACAGAGTGACTGAGACGAGAAGCGAACTCAGTAGGGCGACGATGAGCATGGCGGCGCTATGCCGGCGGGTCACCATGAGTCAGCTCGCGCTATCGAACGACTGCCAACCGAGACCCTCGAGGGTCGCGGCACGCTCGGCGTCCGAGAGGTCGTCGACTGAGCTCTTACCCGCCGGTTGAGGGACCTCGCGGGGAGCGATACTCACGAGATCCCAACCGGCCTCGGTCCATTGCACCACTCCACCAACGACAGCCCAACGCGTCGCACCCGCGATCGTCAACGGTGCAGCAATCTCGACCATCACCTGGTCCGGGGCCGCGTCGTCTCCGGAGTGCGCGATCACTCGGTAGGCCCCGACCTCGACGGCGAAATGATTGTCTCCGCTCCGATCGATGTCGAGCAGCGTTTGGGCAACTGCCGGGTTGAGAAGGTCGCTGGCCACAGCGTCGAGAGCTGCGGCTGCATCGCTTGCAGCGGCGGGCGATCCAATCAGCCAAGCGCTGTAGGAGGAGAACGCTGCGACTGCTCCGTTCTTCGTCCGGTCCTTGCCCTTGGCGACAGGCGTAGCGAGGTCACCTACTTCGGGCGCCGGCTTGACCAGACCCTCTTGCAACGAATCCGCACCAGGCGCAGTTGCCGGCTCGCCCGGGTCGATGACAGTCGTGTCGTTCGGCCCAGCCGCAGGAGTGGGTACCGGCGCGGCGACCGGACTGGGCGGATCGTCACCGGACTGCGCATCGGCAGCCATCGAGGCTCCGAAGAGCAGCCCAAACGCGATACCTGCGGCGGCGATCCCTGTCCCCTTGGACTTCCCGGTGAACGGTCCCCGGCTCGAACGTCTGCTCATTGTCTTTCCTCACCCTGGCGTTTCGATGGTCGTTAGAACGCGACGATCGAGGCCTGAGAGGGCTTTCGACGCTGCCGGGGTTGTGACGAGGCAAGCGAGTCGCTGCCTACTCCTCGCACAGCTGGCGAGATTGTTACGAAACTCAACCGCCCGAGGATGCGGCGCCGACGATGCTGGCGAGGACGACGCCCGATTGCTTGTTTGGAGGCTCAGCGCCCAAAGCTGATCGTTCAGCATGAGGTTCGGCCAGGACGGACGCGCTCCGAGCACTCCTGGTGAGCAAACGGGGCCGATGCGGCCTAGCGACCTTTAGGTTGGGCTATTCCTGCGTCTCAACCGATCGGGTTCGCCAGTTTACGTGGCTGAAACATGCTGGGCAGCGTGCCGCCGGGGCACATCGGGCGTATGCGGTTCGATGGGAATGGGATCCCCAATCCTCGCTGGAGACGCTACGGGTCCCGGCAATAGTCAGGGCTTGGTGCGAGCCGAGCCACCCGAAGGCAGGTGACGGTCATGGCAAAGGGACGCGACACGCGACGTCGGTTTACGAGTACCCAGGAGTTCGAGCTCCAGCTCGTGAGGCATCAGCACGTCCGCCGAGTCATCAATTTCGTAGGGGCCTTCCTGATCGCTACTGGCATCCGCCCAATGGTCGAGGCGATCGCGGGGCAGAGCACCTCGTTGACCATTTACGTCCCGATCGCTGCGACCCTGTCGGCACTCGCGCTGGCGCTGCCAATCGCTCTCAATCGCCGCCGGGCCGGCCGTTGACCCAGCACGGGCCTGCTTCCCAGAGCGCCGATGTCCGGTGAGTGGGCCTGGCTTGGGTGGCGACCGTGGATCGACCGCCCGTCGCGAACGACGCAATCGAGCCAAGCGGAGTCCTCGGCGTCGGACGACCGATGCTCAACCGATTCGACAAGGACTGGTCAGGCCGCTGCTCCGGGATTCACCGAGGCGTCGTCTCGGACGTATAGAACGAGCCGATCCCGCCGCCGATGAAGTAACTGCCCGCTGGGTGATAGGCCTTCGCCCTGCGCACGGCGGTCTCCCATACCTTCGGCTCTACACCTTCTGGTGCCCCTGCCTCGAACTCTTTCGGACCCCTGCGGTGTCCTCGCATGATCGCGGAATGGAGAGGCTCCGGGAACTCGCCCGACTCGTAGAGCCCGTGGTCTCTCGAGACCAGGCCCCTGTCCGTCACGGCCCACCCGTCCCATACCCATTCGTACATCTCGCCGCGAACCCAGAACCCCGGCAAAGCGGCCCGCCCCGCCATCGCCTCCTGGATCGCGATGCTCAGATGTTGAAACATCGGAGCGCCAATGCTCCCTGCTTCAGCACCGAAACCACGCCGCCGCATTTCGACAACAAGCGCCGCGACCGCCTCCGCTGCGGGGGTGTCTGCATGCCAATCGACCTCCACGACCGGGGTCCCGGTGTGCTCGGGGCGCTTCTCTTCGACCACGTAGGTCAACCGCATTCTTGGCTGGCCGTGCAGGATGCCTGCCTCCTCGTCGTCCGCCATTTGCGGCCCCCACGAGAATCCCACTCGCGGACCATCAATCTGCTCTGACGCTGGCACGACTACGACCCCGCCCGCGAGTGCTCCGAGCGAGTTCGCATGCTCGAGCGCCTTTGCAACGTTTTCGAACGACACATCCGAAGCCAGTCGGCTGCTTTCCGCGAACCGATGAGCGTCTGTGGCGGCGACCTGGCTTTCGAGTTGAGCTTGCAGGGCGTCGAGCCGGACGCCGAGATTCGAGTTTGCCCGCTCCAGATCCTTGGTACGGGTTTCGACCACTTCTTGAGCACTGGTCCTAGCGACACTCTTGACGCGCTTCTCTAGGACGCGCTCGAGAAGAAACGCTACGGCTACCAACATGACTGCTGTGCCAACGTTGAGCAGGGCGGTAGCCAGCAGGGACTGTTGTGTCCCGAATTGGTCACCGAACTTGGCGCTGAGCACGAACGGACTGGCGGAGACGCCGAATCCGACGACAGCAACGATCGCCATAGCGCCCCATCGAACCTTCACCTGCGGCTCTTCCGACACTGGCACTCCCTGTCGATCGGTCATGCATCTAGATCTCCCACGCCAAGCGCGGACGTTGGCTTTGGACTGGGCGTCGCCCGCGATTCAAACAGGTCGAGGCATGGCTTCGGCCTTTAGCGCTCCGCAACACCGCATGCGAGCCTGCGGTCAGGATCGCCCACGCCTGCGACGATATAGCGATGATCGCTGCTGCTGGGTCGTCTGGGATCGAAACCCTTACCGCTTGGAGCACGCTCGGGGCAGCGATAGCGACCACCGTCTCGGTTGTCTTCATTGCGTGGCAGATCCGGCTGACACGTAAGAGCGTCGAGGCCACCGAACAGGCTCTGGCGCTGGCCCATCAGGAATTTCGACACAGTGAAACTCTGCGGGTCGATGCTCAGCGAGCCGCGATCGACGCCGAGATGCCCCGAATTACCGTAGAGGTCTACTCCCAGAGCTCGGAGGTCTGGCGCGTCGACAGTCTCGAACCGGATGCCGTGACGAAGGCCGACAGTACTACCGCATTGCCTTTCAACGAGGAGTTCATCGTTCCCAGGGACGACGAGGTATTACTCGGAGTTCGCGTGCGTCTTGTTGTGAGCAACGATGGTCCTCGCCGGGCGCCGCTACGACTGGACAGATTCGGGGGCGGAGGTCGAGAGATCGTTCTCGGAGTGGGTGAGACCCACAGCGAACTTGTTGGCCGAGTGCAACCGCTCAGAGAATGGGTCTCGATTGCGGAGGCCCGGGCGAACGGCGAGCCCGGCGAGGAGCGGGCGATCGCGACGGTGGTCTTGGTACACCCCGGAGACATGAGCGCAGTCGAGGTCCATGAGGTCGTGCAAGGCGGCACGGTCGTCGAACCTGTTTATGCGAACGCAGCGGGATGGCGGCTCGCATCGTTCGACCGAACGCTTGAGAACCCGTTTGGCTGCGTCAACGCTGTTGTGCAGCCGTTCACCCGAAGGTACTGGGCCTCTCGTCGAGACGGACGGTTGCTGGACCCGCCAAACGGTTCGAGTTAGCGCCGAGGATCGACCGCCAGGTTTGGCCTATCGACTCGCAGTAACCGCTTTCATCCAAGGCGCCCCTCCGGCCTGGTGCTTTTCGTAGCAGCGGATCTTCCACTTCGAAGCCCCAGTAGTTGTTCTACGACTCCGCCGATTGGCGGCGACGTGAGCACGGTGCTCGAGAACGGCTCTGGTCGCGCGCCTGATCGGTTGACAGTGAGATCGCCGCTACGGCGCTGTCGTGATTCCGAAACCGTGTCGACGCGGACCAACCGCGACCTAGCGCAGTTCGTAGGGGTGGGACAACCGATCCAACGCCAGCCGCTCAGTGAGCTTCTCTGTGTCGACCCCAAGTTGGCTCGCGATCCATGCTCGGAACACTTGCACCGATTGACGCCATCCGTTGAGAGATTCGAGAAACTCTGGCTTCTCGCGATTGGCGTGCTTAGTTCCGTTGTACACGTCCGACATCCGTTGTGCCCACGCCATAGGCTCAAAGCCAAGGTCGGAAGAGATGTCCCGCGCGATTCGCTCGAGCCGCTCACGGAAGTTCGCACCCCTTGCCGCTCTCGGTGATTCGCCGTCTTGGAGCAAGAGTTCATAGCCGATCGCTTCCAAACCGATCCCCATTTCGGTGACCCGGCTTGGAACTGGAGCCCCCGGATTCTGCAGGGAACTAAGGATCGGGTCGATCCCTCGGCTGAAGTCGTTGCGGAGCTTCATCCACCGCCGGACGCCGGCGACGTGTACGTGGCTCGCGTTGAAAAGAAACAGGTGATCGAGATCGAGATCGGCCCCTTCTTCAGCAGGACTCGGGTTGGTTGCGTAGGTGACGACCGGATGCCAGGCCTCGCCGATCCGTGCGCCCGACAGTGAACGTGCAGGATCGCTGTCGGTCATTGCCCGATGCGATAGGAATCGTGGAGTTTTCCACGCTGCGACCGCGAGTAGGTCGCGTATCGCGAGGTGCGGTGCCATGTGTTGAGACCACGATCGGGCGTCCGCTACGCGCGTTTCGACCCGTGTTGGTTCCTTCAGGACGGTGTCGCGGCCACTCTCGTCAGGTTCAAATGAGGTGACGAGCGTCAGGTTGAGTCCGTGAGCGATCGGGAGGCGTGCTCGATGCTGGGCGGTGTAGGTGCTGGAGGTCCAACCATGCTCGGTCAACTCGTCGGAGCGTTCGAGGGTGGAAGTCGCGAACCATCGCGCTAGCCCGTCGATCTCTGACTGGAGCGCGTTGATCTTCTGGTAGGCAGATGCGCCATCGCCACCCAGGACGGCGTAGCGCGCTGTGATTCGACCTCGGCTGTGACCGCCGAACTGGCTGCGGTATCCCGCTGACCGGCAACCTACGAGCACGACGGATCCGTCGTTGTCGTGGAAGTCGATGCATTCCGGCACCATGTAGGCGAATTTACTGCGGTCGGGATCATCTCCCCACCGCATGTCGCGCCCCATAAACCACCGGCTGTACTCGGCGTTGATGTCATCGTGCCAAGGAATGGTGAGCACGAGGTTTGTACCCGTGTTCTCGAGGAGAGCTGCCTGGTAGGGGGTCCTTTCGTCGTTGTCGAAGATGAACCCGACACGGTGTGCGTCTGGCTCAAGAAGGTTCCTGCTCATACGCCCTCCCTTGCGAAGCGCAGCAGTTGCTTGCTTGCGAACCGAGGCCGGACGTCGATCTGAAACACATGGGCCGGCCGAGCATGATCCCGGCGTGGGTCCCGTCGTCTGCCACGAACCAAACGTAGGCGAGCGACGCCCGTTCCGAAATGTTTCCCGACTTCCCAGTGCGCCCGCCCGTGGCACGACAGGTGCCACTCGTCTAAGCAAGGGCTGTCGGCGAACAGGCGCAGGCCTGGTGCCAGTGCCTTGGCATGTGCGATCAAAGCGGTGGCTCTCGTGGTGTGCGAGGTGGTCTTCGTCGGTCTACCGCATGAGGCATCGAGGCTTTCCGGTAGGCGCACATTTCTGCGCTCACGCGATGTTCTGACACGTGAACTAGTCGCGAAGTCCCGTGCCGCGACCGTGCTAGTTCGCACTCGATCCGTGCAACAGCGGCGGATCGAGCTCGACTAGTTGCGCCTAGTTCGGATGGTGTCACCCCTGGCATGCACCTTCGACCCATGCCACCCCACAACGTTCGCCCCCGGGTTCAGGTTCGCCGCGGCGGGCGACGTACCTCGACTCGGTCCTACGCGGCTGATGCCTGGGGCTTGACGTGGTGCGGAGCCAGTCAGACGCTTAGCACATCTGCTAAGTGCTCGAAGGGAGCGACACACCACAACTGAAGGAAGGGAGGTGGACCGGGGGCAACCGGTCCACCTCCCGGAGGCAGAGCCTCCACGAGTCAACGGCGTATGGGGACGCCGACCAAACATCAAACAACTAGGAGTACCTGATGCTCTCGACCCGCAACACCATGATCTCGTCCGGGCATGACAGTTCCAACTCGGACGGACGTCCGACCGCTACATCGCGAGTGGCGGTGGCGTGATGTCCCGCAAAGCACGCAAGCAGAACGAGGTTCGGATCGAATCCGGGCTCGGCCCCGGAGTGGCACCCAGCGCCCCGTACCCGGCGTCGTCGACACAGTTCCGTGAACTTGTCGCGACAGACCCGGAGCGGGTCATGCGACTGTCGAAGTTCCAGCCGCGCCTACCCGCCGCACTCGTGACGCAGGTCCGCGACGCCGTGATCATGCTGGTCATGCGGGTCCCGTTCGGCAGTGTCCGCACCGACAACGCAATGATCGGTGTCGGCTACCAGTACGCCGTGGCGTGCGTGAAGCAGCGCGGCGGATTCGACCCGTTCCGAGACCTGCGCGATGACCTGCTCACGGAGTGGGCGTACCGCCGAGGCGACAAGGGCGCGACTGCCGCATCGAAGTTAAGCACCCTGCGGCGGCTGCGGGACGCCCCCGGGAAGAAGCCAGCGAGGGGCAACCGGTCGATCGCGTCGGCGCCATACACACCGGCAGAGTGGGATCGGCTGTGGGAAGCGGTGCAGGAGAGCGACGTCCGTGGTGCGGCCATGACCTTGGCGCTGATCGGTCGCCTCGGACTCCGTCCCGGTGAGGTGACCCGGGCCGACTCGCATTCGATCCTCGAGGTCGCCGGCGGTCTCGCACTCCACGCGTACGAGCAGACCGGTGTCATGCGGGTCGTTCCGGTGGACCCGGTGACCGCCGAACTGCTGGTGCCGTTCCTGGAGGGCGACCCGCGGTTCTTGGTCCGTCCGACGGTGGGCCGGTACACGAACCTCGTCTATCACGTACTGCACGAGCTTCGGCATTCGTCGCCTCAGTTCGCACACGTCGACTCTCACCGCCTGCGGCACACCGCGGTGGTGCGCTGGCTCCAGCAACCGATCCCCTATCCGGTCGTGTGCGCGGCAATGGGGATCGGTGCGAGTTCACGCCTGCCATCCGATCTGATGCCGTACGTCCCCATCCCCCACGAGGGACAGGTCCTGCGTTCGTTCCGCGAGTGGACGGGAGCCTTCAAATGATCCGCGTTCCCGGTGCGCTTTCCCAGCGCACGCAGCGATTCAAGTTCGCCCGCCTTTGGGTAGAGCTCTCCGGAATCCTGGAGATCCTCGACACTTCACCGCGCCCGGAAGGAGGCCGTGGCCGTCCGGCAGTCCACCCACCGTACGACGCCCGCGGCATGCTGATCTGCCTGATGGAACTCGGCCTGTCGCGTGCGCCGCTGACGTACGCGGCTATGCAGGAGGCCCTGTTCTTCACCTACTCCGATGCCGAGATGGAGATGCTCGGAATGGGCACCCTGCGCCAGCACCCGAACTACGAACTGTTCGCGAGCGGCCTCACGTTCCAGCACGACGCCGACGACAAGACGAAGGTGACGGTCAAATACGCGAGTCCTCGCGCGCGCCGCGTGTGGGCGTCCGAGAACGAGCGACTCCGACGCGCGTTCGAGCGAGCCCTCGAACCGATCAACGACAACGTCATGTGCCGCGCCGAGGACGACGACATCAACGGGAACTCACGCCGGTACAAGAACTCCGTCATCGAGGCAGAGCGTCGCCGGCAAGGCGTCCTTCCTCAGACCGCGATCCGGGACAAGGCCATGAACCGCCTCATCCTCGGATCCGTCTACGCCCTCAACGCACAGGCCTACCCGGACCTGGACCCAACGGACGTCCACTCGGGGATCCTCGCCGACCACGTTCACGACTACGCGATCGACGAGACCGACTACGTCACCGCCCAGTCGGCAACCACCAGCGTGAAGCCCGACAAGTTCCACGCTCGCGCCGAACTTGCTGCGCCAAGCCCGAAGAGCCGCCTCTACATCTGGTCCGAGAAGATCGGCCTCACGATCTTGTGCACCGTCTCACGACCGAACCGACCGAGGGTCCCGACGCTAACCGTCGCCGGGGCGCTCGGGAAGCCGAAGCCCGCCAACCCCGCCTCCGTCAAGACGATCTTGGAGTTCCTGAAGTCCAGCGGCTTCCGGACCAAGCCACGTGGACGCGCACATCAGTTCCTCGTTGGAGACATGGCCTACCCGGACTCCCGCGGATATGCCGAACTGATGTCCAAGATGCGGTTCTCCCAGGTCATGAAGTACCCGACCCGACGCAGGCGGATCCACCCACTGCGCACCTCGGAGGCGGCGATCCTCGCAGAGAAGCAGATGAAGTCGCTCAAGGCGTTCCCCGTGGCGGCACACCTCGCGAACGGATGCGTCGTCTGCCCTGGCGTCTCGAAGGCCGCTCTCGAAGGCCTGTCCCCCGGCGTCCCCACCCCCGCCGAGGGAACCGAGCGCACCCTCAAGGCCACCGACCTCGGCATGCCTCAGTACCGGCCCGCCGAACTTCAACAGCACGCCGAGGACAGTGCCTGGATCGAACCGTTCGAGATGAACAGCCACGGCCGTGCGCAGGTCGGTCCACTCCTCGGGTCCGGCCGTCCTCGCAACGACGCCCCGGACGCCCCCGTCGTCCACCGGCAGACGTTCAAGTGCCCTGCCGTGGACGAGAAGGTCCGCTGCCCCCACGTGCCGGAGTCGATGGACCGACACGAACTTCCCCGCGTGCCATCACCGCCACCAGCCGACGACCTCCCGCCGACGTGCCAGCAGACCTACACGACGCTCGTGTTCTCCAGGAGAGAGTTCAAGCAACTCCAACCGCTTCGCGCCGGCACGTGGGAACACTCCGACATGTACGAGTCCGCGCGCGCACGCAACGAGTGGTTCAACTCCGTCCTCAAGAGTCCGAGCGGCGCTGGCCTCCACCCCCGACGAATCGAAGCCACAAAGAACGCGTTCCTCACCATCGCGATCGCCATCACCGTCGGCACGGCAAACCACCACGTCATGACCGCCTGGACCAACGAGGTCCTCGCCAACGACGGCGTCACTCCTCGCGAACCCCACGAGAAGAAGCAAGCCTCACGCAGACGTCAACTCGCCACCGCGAAGCAGAAGAAGGCTGCCGCATGAATCAGTGTGCGGAGCGCTCTCGAACAACTGGGCGGCAACCGCCTCACCCAAATATGAACGAGTAACAACGAGCAAGAACAACGCCGACGGCGCGACCCGTCCCGCTGGATCCGGGCACCCGGACAGCCGAGCGCGACGTCCCGCAACGCCACCGGACTCGACGATCCAATCGCCAAAGGTCCACCGCGAGTGCAACAAGCCGACCAACCGCTAGTCCCGCAAGCGCAAGCATCGAAGCGAGGCGCCCACCGATCACCGGATCGGCGGGCGCCTCGCTTCGTCGTTCCCGCAGAAAACCCGTTAGCAAAAACCGAACGTTCTGGAGATCCCTCCCGCAGGGTGACATCGAACGTCCGACCACCCGACGGCGAACTGACGAATCACAGAGCTTCTGAGGGCCATCCAGCCCCCCTCGCAATCCCTTCAGAACCGATGGGAAATCCCCGAGAACCCATTGGCAAAACCATTGAAACCCTTGAGCGAGACCCTGTCGATGCCCGGAAAGGCCTGCAATTGCAGTATATGTGAACCACTCTCCACCTACCGCGAAGCGGTCTTCTGAGCCGATGCTCTCGAATCGAGTGGGCCCCACCCCCACGAGCGAAGCGAGTCCCCGAGGGATCCCGTCATCGGCTCCCGCACGGAGTCCGACGTCGCCACTACGGTCGACCTGTGAAGTCCGACGACGTGCCGAGCGCCACCTCATTCCCGAGCGGCTCTCCCGAGTCCCGGGCGATGATCGCCGAGGTGTCACGGGCCTGGTCGCTCGTCCCGCGCCACTACAGCGTCATGGTGCGACGCGGCGGCAGGTTGGTCGCCTCGGTCCAGGCGTGGCCGGACGGCGACGCCTGGTGGATCGGTCGGCTCATGGTGGCCGTCGACCATCGGCGGCGCGGCGTGGCCACGGCACTCCTGCGCCATGCGCAGGCGGTGGCGACGTCCGGCACCACACACATCCGGTTGAACACGGGAGCCGCCAGCCGGATCAACCTGAGGTTCTACGAGTCCGAGGGCTTCACGGCCGGCCCGACGAATGGCGACGGGATGGCGACGCTGTCAAAGCACCTCCTGCCCGACGAGCGGGCTCATCGATCCGACGGCCCACCGCGCACCTGAGGGAGATCGCGATGCCCGAACGCGACGCAGTGACCCTTCGCCAGGCCCAGGAGTGAACGTGGGGCGGGCTGGCCGCCCTCAAAGCTCGCTACGGAAGTGCTCGGCGAGTCGAGAGATCTGCTGCTCGTCGCGCCGGTAGTGCGTCCACTTCCCGACCGACGTGGCGACGACGAGTCCGCCGGCTGCGAGCGCGGCCATGTACTGGGACGCCGTCGACTGCGAGACCCCTGCCCGCGCCTGGATGTGCTTGAGGCACACCCCGACCTCCGTGGCGGGCTCGAGCTGCGGGGGGAAGGACTCGGGATCCTTCAGCCAGCCCAGGATGCGCACGCGCGCCGGGTTGGCCAACGCCTTGAGCGCGGCCGCCAGCTCGTCCTCCTGCAGGATCCCGTCCACGACCCCAGCCTACGACATATCGCACAAACGCGATGAGACTGCTAAATTGATCGTCACATCACGATCTAACGATTTGGAGTAGCCATGTCCCGGGAACGCAAGGTCGCACTGGTCGTCGGCGCGCGCGGAGTGATCGGTGGAAACCTGGTCGATCACCTCGAGTCGACCGGCGAGTGGGACGTCATCGGCCTCTCTCGGCGGGGAGGTGCGGACTCAGGTCGTGTGCGGCACGTGGCCGTTGACCTGCTCGACCGCGACGACGCGGGAGCGAAGCTGTCCGGCCTCACCGACGTCACGCACATCTTCTATGCCGCCTACCAAGACCGTCCCACCTGGGCCGAGCTCGTACCACCCAACGTCGCGATGCTCGTCAACACCGTGGACGCCATCGAGCCGATCGCCCCCCGCCTCGAGCACATCAACCTCATGCAGGGCTACAAGGTCTACGGCGCGCATCTCGGTCCGTTCAAGACTCCCGCGCGAGAGGACGACCCGCCGCACATGCCGCCGGAGTTCAACGTGGACCAGCAGCAGTTCCTGGAGCGCCGGCAGCCAGGCAGCACCTGGACCTGGTCCGCCCTGCGCCCCTCGGTCGTGTGCGGCTTCGCCCTGGGCAACCCGATGAACCTGGCGGTGCTCCTCGCCACCTACGCCTCGATCGCGAAGCACCTCGACGTGCCCCTCCGGTTCCCCGGGAAGCCCGGGGCCTGGACCAGCCTCGTCGAGATGACGGATGCCACGCTGCTCGCCGAGGCCACTCTGTGGGCCGCCACGACGCCGGAGTGCGCCAACCAGGCCTTCAACATCACCAACGGCGACCTCTTCCGCTGGCAGGACATGTGGCCGGTCATCGCCGACTACTTCGACCTGCAGACCGCTCCGCCGCTGCCCCTGTCACTCGACGACGTGATGGCCGACAAGGAGCCGGTCTGGGACGAGATCGTGCAGCAGAATCAGCTCGAGCCGACGCCCTACTCCGACGTCTCGTCCTGGCAGTTCGGCGACTTCGTCCTGGCGTGGGACTACGACGTCATCGCCGACGGATCGAAGGCCCGACGGTTCGGCTTCCACTCCTTCGTCGACACGCGCGAGATGTTCGTCCGGATCTTCGACGACCTCCGCACCCGCCGCATCATCCCCTGAGCCGGTCGACGGTGCGGCAGACCGGAGCACGACAGGATGCCTCGACGCCCTCACCGGGGCCTCGGGCCGAGACGACACCCGGAATAGCCCGCTCCGCGCAGGCGCTGCTCTCAGCATGAGTCTCGCTCCGGACGTCGCGCAGCACCGGACCTCGCTCGATCGGGCGCTCGCCGCCCTGGACTGGACACTCGTGGGGTCGGGACGCCGTGTCCTGGACGCCGGGGCGTCCCACGAGCGCAGGGACGGAGCGGCCGGCTTCCTCTACGTGTCCGTCGGATCGGTCACCGTGCGTGTCGACGAGCAGGACCCGATCGACCTGACAGCCGGCGACCTGGTCCTCTTCGCCCGTGGTCAGCGCCGACGGCTGCGGGCCACGACGGCCGGTTCGACGATCGAGGTGGCCATGGTGCCCGCCGTGGCCGGTCGCACGGCCCTCGACAGCCTGCCCGATGCGATGGTCGTCCGCCGGTTCTCCGAGCACGAGCCCCGGGTCATCGGCCTGATCGACGAGATGCAGGCCGGGTGCGCCCCGATCGGATCGACGCGGGACGGCGACGCGGTCATCTGCAGTCGTATCGGCACGATGGTCGCCTCGGTCGCGATCCGCCGCTGGTTCGAGCTCGGCTGCGCGGCGCCCGACTGGCTGCGCGACGTGCAGGACCCCCACGTCGGTCGCGCGCTCGAGGAGCTGCACGGCAACCTCGGCCGGAGCTGGAGCGTCGACGAGCTGGCCCGTTCAGCCGCGATGTCGCGGTCGGCGTTCGCCCTGCGCTTTCGCGAGCTGCTCGGCCAGTCCCCCGCCACCTACCTCGCAGCCGCCCGAATGGACGCGGCCAAGGCGTTGCTCGCGCGCCACGAGTCCACCGTGACCGAGGTGGCCCACCGCCTGGGGTACGAGTCCGACGCGGGGTTCAGCCGCGCGTTCCGGCGGCACGTCGGAGCCTCGCCGTCACAGTGGCGCGCGGCGCAGCGAGCGGCCGCGGCTCACGCCGCCTGAGGGTCGTCCGCCCCGAGACGAGCCGTGCTGAAGATCGCCGCACCCACCAGGCCGATCAGCGCACCGACCACGAGCGCCGGACGGATCCCGAGACCGTCGACGACGAGCCCGCCGAATCCGGCTCCCAGCGTGATCGCGAGCTGGAACCCGGCCACGACCAAGCCGCCCCCGGCCTCCATCAGGTCGTTGGCCACTCGTGCCATCCACGTCGTCACCACGGTGAGCCACGCTCCGAACGAGAATCCCCACGCGGCCACCGCCACGGCCACCACGGCGACGGAGCCCGGGAACACCCCCAGCGCACCGATGCCGGCCGCCATGAGGAGCGGGACGGCGAGCCGCAGCACCCGCAGGTGACGATCCACCAGCACGCCGATGGCGAGGTTGCCGACGAAGCCGCCGACGCCGAACACCACCAGCAGCACCGCTACACCGCTCGCGTCGAGCGACGGCGTCTGCTCGAGGGCAGCGCGGATGTAGGTGAACGCGGCGAAGTGCCCCAGGACCACCAGCACGTGCCCCACCAGGCCCCAGGCCACACCCGGGACGGCGAGCGCGTCGCCGAGGCTCCGGGAGCCGGTCGCGGCGGCGGGCGCCACCGGCGGCAGGACGACGCGGATCGCGACGGCCACGGCGAGCGTCAGCACGGCCGTGCCCCAGAACACCGTGCGCCAGTCGAAGACCGTGCCCAAGTACAGGCCGAGCGGCACCCCGGCCACGGTCGCGACCGTCGTGCCGGTATTGACCATCATGACCGCGCGGCCGAAGTGCTGCGGCGCGCTCAGACGTGCCGCGACCGCCAGTGACATCGCCCAGAAGCCACCGATCGCCGCACCCAGCAGCAGCCGCGCCACGAGCAGGGTCAAGAGGTTGGGCGCGAGCGCGACGGCGACGTTCGAGCCGGCCGCGGCCACGGTCAGCCACATCAGCAGGGCCCGCCGGTCCAGCTGCGGGAAGATCACCGCGATCGTCGGCGCCGTGAGCAGTCCGACGAACGCGGTCACCGTGACCGCCTGGCCGGCCTGGCCCTCGGTGATCCCGAGCGACGCGGCCATGGCCGGCAGCAGGCTCGGCGGGAGGAACTCGGCGGTCACGAGCACGAAGCTCGTCGCCATCATCGCCGCCACGGCCCACCAGGACGTGTGCGTGCGGAGCGTCGGGGACACCTCGGTCTGGATCGTCATGTCTCGAGCCTGCCCATCCGGACGCCGTGCCACCTGACCCTGCGTCCAGCCGACCCGACCGTTCGTCCAGCGGAAGACGCCATCAGAGGTCGCGCGCCCAGGTGACCTCGTCGACCGTCCGCCGGTCCCGGCTGGTTCCTGCGCCGGTGGAACCCGCCGCCTCGGCGTGCGGCACGCCGATCGCCGCCAAGGTCAGGACCTCCCAGTGTCGCGGAACCGAGAACTCGACGGTCACGGCTTCCCGGTCGAAGGCCCGGAACTGGTGCACGAACAGCCCGAGGCCGTGGGCCTGGAAGGTCAGGTGGGCGACGGCCTGTCCGACGTCGTAGTGGCTGAACTCCGAGTACTCGAGGTCGGAGTCCTCGACGAGCCGGTGCGACAGGTTCGCGACGATCGCGCTCGCGTCGGGCGCCCATCGGGCCGAGCTGCGCGCGAGGTGAGGGACCAGTCGGCGGTGGACCGCGTCGCCCCGGCGCCCGACGACGAACGCCCACGGCTGGGAGTTCCCGGCCGACGGCGATCTCCGCGCTGCGTCGAGGAGGGTCTCCACGTCGGTCTGGGACATCACGTGGTCCGGGTCGAACCGGATGGGGCTGTACCGCTCGAGCGCGAACGGGTGCGTGGGCAGAGCGTCCGGTTCGGTCACACGGCCCACAACCTCGCACGTCCGCCGAGAATTCCGGGCTCCAGCGCGCCCAGCCCTTCCGGCCTCGTCGCCGCCGTGCTGCTGGTCGTGATTGCCAGGGGGCGAGGCTGTTCCGAGTCCGTGAACGCGTCAGGACAGGCGCACCGCGATACCGGGGTAGTTCACGATGAGACCCGAGCCGTCGTACTCGAGCTCGCAGGCGAAGTCGAACGTCGTCGAGGTGTAGGCGAATCGGCCCTCCGCGCGAAGGCGCGTGTAGGTCTGCTCGAGTCGCTCGACCCGCAGGTCGTCGGCCCTGACGAAAGCCGCCGGAACACTGACGGTCTCGTCGATCGCCAGCGTGAGCCGGCGGACCGGCAGCAGGTTCGTCACGCTCGAGGACTCGAAGTCGACGTCGACGCATCCGTCGAGGTCGGGTCGCGGTGCACCGTCGACGAACCAGGCACCGTCGCGGCGCTCGAGATCGGCAGCGAGGTCACCGCCGGCCGTGCGGGCCACGGCGCGCACCCGCCGGGTCGTCCAGCTGCCGTCAGTCTCGACGTCGTAGCCCACCGACCATGCAGCGCCGTCCTCGATCGCCGTGGTGTGCCCTCGCAGGAGGTGCCCGCCAGGCGTGCCCTTGTGGAACAGCACCTCGTGACCGTCACGGGCGCCGGTGTGACGCCACGAGGACTGCGGAGGCAGGTCCGCGAAGCTCATGCCCCGATCCTAGGTCCGCGTCCGCCACCCCGGGAGGGCCGTGCCGCCGGTGCGCGTCGGTCCCACGGCGTCGTCACTGACGGCGTGCTCCACGACGTTGTCGTCGCTCTCGACCCGATGCAACGCGATGAACATGACCAGCCGTGCGAGTCCGAGCACCAGGGCGATCGCAGCGAAGAGCGTGGTCATGATGATTCCTCCGCGCTGAGTCGACGGTCTGCGGTGAGTCGCAGCCAGGTCACGAGGGCGGCCCCCCAGATGAGGAACAGCGGGTCCCACAGGAACGCGTGGCCGACCATGGCGGCCATGTCGTAGCCGCCGTCAGGCGTGATCAGCCCGGACAGCACCGCGACGCTGACGACGACGTTGAGACCTCCGTAGAGGACGAGCACCGGCCCGCCGATCCAGCACAGCCCGCGCCAGAACCTCGGCCACGGGATCCGCCCTCGGTCGACGAGGACCGGAATGACCGCGGCCGCTGTCTTCGCCAGGGCGATGACGCCCAGCAGCAGCCCCGCCTCGAGTGGCGACTCCTCGACCAGCTCCACGGCCCACTCGCCCACCGTGTCGAGCAACCATGACCCGCCCAGCGCCCAGTACAGGCTCGACGCTGCGTGGAGCAGACCAGCTGCACACGCGATGCCCACTGCCGCGCGCGCGACCGACTCCCGATGCATCTCTCGCCCCCTCGTTGCCGTTCGCAACCATACATTTGTCCAAGAAGGTGAACGCCTGGTGACCTGTCCGACCACCGGACACGGTCTCGCCGAACAGCCGAACAGCCGGACAGCCTGACGAGCCAGGCGCGACCCCGCTCGACTGATCAGACCGGCGACGCGAGCTCGATCGGTTCGAGGTAGCTGACGCAGTCCTCGACCGCGCTCTCGAGATCGCTGGTCCGACCGTCGAGGGCAGCGTCGACGGTGGCGATCCAGCGGCGCTCCGGGTCCTCGTACCAGCGCTGGGTGACCGCGAAGCCGTACATGCGCGCCATCTCGGCGGCTGCGGCGTCGACGCGGCTCGGCGACCCGGCGTCCAGGGCCTGCACGAGCTCCTGCTGCCACGCGCACTGCCAGCCAAGCAGGACGAAGGTCTCCCCGAACCCGGCCCCCAGCTGCACCGGGCCCGTCCCACCGGCGAGGAACATCTCCTGCAGCAGCAGGTCGACGTCGGGGAAGACGAAGCCAGCGGGGAACTGGCCCTCGAACGTGGCCATCGCGGCCCGCGCCTCCACCGCCGCGGTCGACGTTCCCCGGACCTCGGTCACGGCCGGCTGCAGCTCAGCCGACTCGGAGGACTCCACGGACCCCGCCGGCGTGCCCTCGCCCGCGACCGCGCCCACGATCTTGACGCCCACCACGAGGACGAGAAGCACCAGCAGCCTCGTGACGAGCATCCCGCCCAACCGGCTCGAGTCGTCCGCGTCGCTCACGGCACCGGCCTCGCGGCGAGGACGTGGAGCAGCATCGGAACCTCCGGCACGGTGGGCGTGGTCCGAACATGGTCGTGCCGGACGGCGCGCCAGCGCAAGGGCCCGACCCGGTCAGCGCTGGCGCAGCATCTCCGCCACGGTCGCGAGCTTGACGCGCGGCCTCCCCGCATCGGCGCCGCGCGACCGCTCGGCGGCGTCGATACGGCGCATCCGGCGGCGTCCCACGACGTCGACGCGTCGTGACTTGAGCAGCCGTTCGAGCTCGCGCCGCTTGCCCGAGGGAGTGGCGACGTCGCCGCGGGCCACGTCGGCCAGCAGCGTCGCCACGGTCTCCTGGGCGTCGCTGCGGTTGGCGCCGATGCCGCCGGTCGCACCACGCTTGATCCACCCGACGACGTAGGCGCCGGGGACCGGTGCGCCGGTCGCCGGGTCGACGACCCGACCCGCCTCGTGCGGCACAGTGGCGGTGGTGGCGTCGAAGGGCAGGTCCGCGACCGGGGTGCCGCGGTGGCCGGTGGACCGGACCAGCAGACCGGCGGGAGCCACGACCGACTCGCGCGGTTCGGCCGGGTCGCCCGTGGAACGCCCGAGCCGCACGGCCTCGAGACGCTGCTCACCCTCGAGCGCCTCGACCGTGCGGAAGAACGCCAGGACGAGCCGGCGGCCGGGCGGCGGAGGCGCGGACCAGTCCATCTGCTCCTGCGGCAGGTCGGCCAGGAGGGCCGCCTTCGACGTCGGTCCGGCGTCGGCGATCTCCTCGGCCACACGTGGGTCGTGCTCGACGACGACGTCGATGCCGGCCGGCATCATGAGCAGCTCCGGCCGCGTGAACGCGGCGTTCGCCGGGCCGCGCCGACCCACCACCACGACCTCGCGCACCGCGCTGGTGCGCAGCTCGGCCAGGGCGTGGTCGGCGATGTCGGTGCGCCCCAGGTCGTCCACGTCCGACAGCAGGATGCGGGCGACGTCGAGGGCCACGTTGCCGTTGCCGACCACGACGACACGCTCGGCGTCGAGCTCCACCGCGTCGGCCGCGACGTCCGGGTGCGCGTTGTACCAACCGACGACCTCGGGCGCCGCGTGCACGCCGGACAGCTCGTCCTCGCCCGCCAGCCCCATCGGCCGGTCGTCGCGCGCACCGACCGCGTACACGACCGCGTCGTGGTGCTCGAGCAGCTCGGCGTGGGTGACGTCGCGGCCGACCTCCACGTTCAGGTACATGTGGGTGCGCGGGTGGTCGTAGGTCCACGTGAACATGTCGAGCAGCCGCTTGGTGTCGGCGTGGTCGGGCGCCACCCCGGCACGGAGGAGCCCACCGGCGACGGGCAGGCGATCGAAGATCGAGATCTCGCTCGACGACGTCGTGAGCAGCTCCCGTGCGGCGTACGAGGCGGCAGGGCCGGAGCCGACCACCGCGACGCGCGGAGGCGTGTCCCGCTTCGGCGTGACCGGCAGGAACGTCGGCGCCGACCAGCCGTCCTCGGCCGGACGGTCCCGGTAGTAGTCGGCGTTCAGGTCGATGAAGACCTGTTCCTCACCGGAGAGCCGGTCGAGCGGCTTGATCGCCGACACCGGGCACGCGTCGGCGCACGCCCCGCAGTCGATGCAGGTGTCGGGGTCGACGTAGACCATCTCGGTGCGGCCGAAGTCGGGCTCCCCCGGGGCCGGGTGGATGCAGTTGACCGGGCACACCGACATGCAGGAGGCGTCGTTGCAGCACGACTGGGTGACGACGTAGGTCACGGGCGGTTCCGATCCGGCTCAGAGCATGTGGACGGCGCGGTACCGGCGCATCGCCGCCGGCGTCAGGAGGCCCACGTCGGACAGGAAGTCCATCAGGTGCACGCAGCTCAGCCGCATGAGGTTGTGGTGGTGCTCGTTGCCCTTGGCGGCCGCGAGGGCACGCTTGCGGTCGAGGCCGACGTTCTCGTAGACCGCCGGGTTCACCATGCTCTTGACGATCACGAACGCCGCGGTCGCGATGACCCAGGCACTCTGCCGGCGGCGCAGGGCGCTGGCGCCCTCGAGGTGCTGGCGGATCTCGTGCCGCGCGAACTTCATGTGCCGCGCCTCCTCCACGACGTGGATCTTGCTCGTCGTGCGGACGATGGGAAGGACGTCCTCCCCGCGCATCCAGTCGCGCTGCATGACGTCGAGGATCTCCTCGGCGACGAGGATCGCGCCGTACGCGACCTCGGCCTTCGCGACGCTCTTCAATCCGCGTGCGGCCTCCACGACGGGGCGCGCCGGCACGTAGTGCGGGACCCCCATGGTCTGGCAGGCCCGGGCGAACATCAGCGAGTGGCGGCACTCGTCAGCGATCTCGGTCAGCGCGAACTGGAACTCTGAGCCCGTGACGTCGGCGGTGTACTGCTCGCGCAGCAGCATCTGCTGCAGGATCATCTCGAACCAGATGCCGGTGCTCATGATGGAGCCGACCTCGTGCCGTGTGAGCGCGACCCGCTGGTCCTGCGTCATCTCGTCCCAGAGGTCGGTGCCGTAGAGCGTGCACCACTCCGGGTTCAGGCCGTAGTGTCCGGGGTCGAGCGGGGTGTCCCAGTCGACCTCGGTCTGCGGGTCGTACGAGAGCTTCTGCGAGGAAGTCAGCAGGCGTGCGAGCTCGTCGTCGGCGTCGAGTGCGGTGCGGAACGCGTCCGGTGCGATCGTCATGAACATCTCCCGATCGTGATTGACAGGTGGTATGGGACATCTGCGATGTCGCATTGCGTACCCACGGTATGCCACGCGTCGCGCAGACGAAACCCGGCGCGACGAGATGCCCGTCACGCTGGCCGGACGTCAGGCCGGCGCGTCCCATGCGTCGGCGAGCGTGCGGAGCGCGACCTTCCAGGCCGTGACCACGCGGTCGGTGCCGACGCGGGGCTCGAGCACGCCGGCCAGGTGCGAGCCGGTGAGCAGGTCGATCGTGAACTGCACGAGCATCGCCGCCTGCGGGTGGTCCTCGCCGACCAGGATCGTGATGCTGCGGTGCACCGCTACGAAGATGCGCTGCTGCAGCGGCACGAGCGCGTCGCGCAGGTCGGGGTCGGTGCGCGCGGCGACCCACAGCTCGAGGGCCGCGGTGTAGGCGGGGCTCCGGAGCTCGCGCCAGACCAGGTCGACGACCTCGTCCCACGACCCCGCCAGCGGGCCGTCGGCCGGGGGGTTGTCACCGAGCACCTCCAGGCGGCGCTCGATGATGTCCTCCACGACACCGGCCATCAGCGCGCTGCGCGTCGGGAAGTGGTGCAGCAACGTGCCCCGCGCGACACCCGCGCGCGCCTGGACGGCGCCGACCGTGGTGGCCGCGTAGCCGCCGTCGAGCAGGCAGTCGAACGCCGCCTCGACGAGCCTCGCGCGGGTCGTGACCGACCGCTGCTGCTGCGCGCGCTGCGTCGCCACCATGGCGGCACCCTAGTCGACCGCGGCCGCGCCCCGCGGGTTGCGGAGTCGGACGGTGGTCCCTCATCATGACTAAACAGTCCGACCAGACCGAAAGGCGTCTCCGATGCCTGCCTCCTCCCGCGACCGCCTCGTCCGACGCGCCCAGAGCGCCCGGGTCGTCGCGCGCGCCCTGACCCGCACCGCCGTCGACACCCTCGGATCCGCGGTCGGCGGGGCGCGTCAGTCCGTCGACGACGGAGCGGTCGCCGTCGACCTCCCCGCACCGGCCGGCGTCGACACGTACGCCCGCACCGTGAGCAACCAGCGGTTCGTCGCCGCACCACCCGCCGTGGTCGCCGAGCTGGTGCGCGACCTCGACCGCACCGCCGACTGGCTCACGCTCCACGTCGCGTGGCGCGGCGAGCGCCCGGAGCGCATCGAGCCCGGCGCCGAGTTCGTGCAGCAGATCTCGCTGATGGACATCCCCGCCCAGGCGCGCTGGCACGTCGAGCGGGCCGACGACTCCGGCTACGCGCTGCGCGGCACCGGTCCGATGGGCATCACCGTGGGCCTGTGGTGCTCGATCGCACCGCACGCCGGCGGCACCGCCGTGCGGATGGACGGCGCCCTCGACGGGGCGCCCGTGCGCGGACCCATCGGGCTGACCGCGGTGCGCAGCGTCGAGTCCGCGCTGCAGGAGTCGCTGGCAGCGCTCGCCGCCCTGCTCGAGGGGGGTGCCGCCATGCTGCGCGTGCCTGACGAGCCCGTCCTGCACGAGCGCACCGGCACACTGCTCGACCCCACGACCCCGGTCGTGATCGGTGTCGGCCAGGTCGTCCAGCGCACGCCCGACCTCGAGGGCCCCCTCGAGCCCACCGCGCTCTCGGCCGAGGCGCTGCGCCGAGCGGCCACCGACGCGGGCGGCACCGCCGACCTGCTCGCCGCCGCCGACGTGGTCTACGCCGTGCCCAGCGCCTCGTGGGCCTACCGCGACCAGGCCGGTGCCGTCGCCGCACTCGTCGGCGCGCACGACGCGGCCACGGTGCAGACCTCCCAGTACGGCGGCGACGGGGCCCAGCTGGCGCTCAACGACGCCGCCCAGCAAGTCGTCGACGGCTCCGCGCACGTCGTGCTCGTCTCGGGCGCCGAGGCCGGCTCGACCGTCTCGGCGCTCCAGAAGGTCGGTCGGGACCCGGAGTGGACCCAGCAGGCCGACGACGCCGCCCCCGACCGCGAGATCGGCATCGACCGCTCGGCCAACACCGAGATCGAGACCGGCGTCGGGCTCGGCGCACCGATCTACGTCTACGCCCTGATCGAGTCCGCGCTGCGGGGCGCCGCGGGCGAGGACGCCGACGAGCACCAGGGCCGCATCGCCGACCTCTGGGCGCGGGGCAGCGAGGTCGCCGCCGACAACCCGTTCGCGTGGGACCCCACGGCACGCACCGCCGAGGAGATCGCGACGCCCACGCCCGACAACCGCAGCATCAGCGACCCGTACACGAAGCTCATGTGCGCGAACCTGCAGGTCGACCTCGCGGCCGGCGTCATCGTGGCGAGCGTCGCGGCGGCGCAGGCGGCTGGAGTGCCGCAGGACCAGTGGGTGTTCCTGCACGCGGGCGCCTCGGCGACCGACGAGTGGTTCGTCTCCGAACGTGCCGACCTCGCGGAGTCCCCCGCGATCGCCGCGGCCGCGTCGGCGGCGCTCGACCACGCCGGCATCACCGCGCAGGACCTCGGTCCGATCGATCTTTACTCGTGCTTCCCCGCCGCCGTCCAGCTCGGGGCGAAGGCGCTCGGGCTGCCGTGGGCCGACCCGGCACGGCCCCTGACGGTGACGGGCGGGCTGACCTCGGCCGGCGGCCCCGGCAACAACTACGGGCTGCACGCGGTCTCGACGATCGTGCCTCTGCTGCGCGAGGCGCGGGAGGAGTTCGGGCTCTCGAGCTCGCTCGGCTGGTACGCCACCAAGCACGCCCTCGGCGTCTACTCGGCCACGCCCCCGGGCCGCCCCTTCGCCCACCTCAAGCCGGCGTTCGAGCGGCCGCCGGCGCGGCGGGTGCTCGCGACGCTCGAGGCCTCCGCCGTGGTCGAGGCCGTCACGGTGCCGTTCGGGCGCGTGGGCGACCCCGAGGCCGTGATCGTCTCGGCGATCACGGCGGCCGGCGACCGCGTGCTGCTGCGCCGCGAGGATCCCGACGAGGTCGTCATGCTCATGGAGACCGATCCGCTGCGGCGCACGATCCGATTCGACGGCGACCGGCTCGTGCTCGACGACGCGTCTCCCGCCGACCTGCCGGCCCCGCCCTCCGCGACGGTCCGCACGGACCGCGCCGGTGACCACGGCGAGGTCCTGGTCATCACGCTCGACCGCCCGGCCGTGCGCAACGCGGTCGATCGGCCGATGGCGCTCGCCCTGGAGCGTGCCGTCGACGACGCCGAGGCCGACGCGTCGGTGCGCGTCATCGTGCTGACCGGTGCGGGTGGCACGTTCTGCGCCGGCATGGACCTCTCCGGCGCCCACCGCGGCGAGATCCCCGTGACCGACCGGCGCGGGCCGCTCGGGCTCACGGCGGAGCCGCCGACCAAGCCGACGATCGCCGCCGTGGAGGGCCCGGCGCTGGCGGGCGGGTTCGAGCTCGCGCTGTGCGCCGACCTCGTGGTGGCCGCGGACGATGCGATCTTCGGGCTGCCGGAGGCCAAGCGCGGTCTGCTCGCCGCCGCGGGCGGGCTCTGGCGCACCGCCGTCCGACTCCCGCGCCCGGTGGCGATGGAGCTCGCACTCGTCGCTGAGCCCCTGCCGGCGCGGCGCCTCGCCGAGCTGGGCCTGGTGAACTCGGTCGTGGAGCCGGGCACGGCCCTCGAGGCAGCACTCGACCTCGCGAGGAAGATCGCCGCGAACGCCCCCCTGTCGATCACGGTCGGCAAGCAGATCGTCGACGCGGCCCCGACCTGGTCACCCGAGGAGGGCTTCGCGCGGCAGAGCGAGCTCGCGAGCCCCGTGATCCTGTCCGACGACGCCCGCGAGGGCGTGGCGGCCTTCGCCGAGAAGCGCACCCCGCACTGGACCGGCCGCTGACACAGCCACCGGTGGTTGAGGTGCGACGAGCGCCAGCGAGGAGCCTCGAAACTGACCAGGGTTTCGAGGCTCGCGCCCTGGAGGGCACTCACACCTCAACCACCGGTGGCGAGGCGGGTGGCTAGGAGCGGCGGGCGCGGTCCTCGTAGGCCTGGCGCTTCGCGGCGTCGGCGTTCTTGAAGACCTGGTCGGCGCCCATGGCCCGGGCCACCGCCTCCTGGACGAACCGCGGGAGCGCGCCCGTCGTCTTGACGATGGCCTGGCTCCAGCGCGGCACCCAGACCTCGGCCTTCGGCTTGCGCAGCACGCTCTCGATGACCTTCGCGACGTCGTCGGCCGTGACGGGCTTGACGCCCTTGGCCGCCGGCACGCCGGCCGACAGCTCGGTCTGCACCACGGTGGGCAGCACGACGCTGACGTCGACCCCCGCGGGCGCCAGCTCGCTGCGCAGCGCCTCGCTCAGACCCACCACGGCGAACTTCGACGCCGAGTAGGTGGCACCGTCGGCCACCGCGAGCCGCCCCACCGCGGAGGCGACGTTGACGACGTGGCCGTGGCCGCGCTCGACCATGCCCGGCACGACGGCCTTGGTGCCGTGGATGACCCCGTGCAGGTTGACGTCGACGATCGCCTTGGTGACCTCGTCGGGCTCCTTGAGGATCGAGCCGATCGGCATGATCCCGGCGTTGTTGACGAGCGCGTCCGGCGGGCCGGCCTCCGCCGTGGCGGCGAGGAAGGCGCGCCACGAGTCGGCCGACGTCACGTCGAGCGCACCCGCCAGGGCGCCGCGACCGATCTCGGAGGCGACGGTCGCCGCGAGGGCACCGTCGAGGTCGCCGAGCACCACGGTGCAGCCGGCCGCAGCGAGCCGCTCGGCCGTGGCGCGGCCGATCCCGCGCGCGCCTCCGGTGATGACGACGACGCGTCCGGCGAGGTCGTGCGCATTCGATGAGGGCATCAGCGAGCTCCTGGGGTGGTGAGGGGGTGGAGGTCGACGGGCTGTCCGTCGTCCGGGAACGGCAGCGAGCCGTAGTTGAGGGGGGTGGAGTAGTCGGCCGGCACGGTCCAGCGGAAGCGGCGCAGCAGCTGGTGCATGATCGCGCGGACCTCGGCCCCCGCGAAGTGCATCCCGAGGCACTTGTGCACGCCGCCTCCGAACGGCTCCCAGGCGTGGCGGTGCACCTTGTCCTCGCGGCGCTCGTCGGAGAACCGGTCGGGGTCGAACCGCTCCGGCTCGGTCCAGTACTCGGGCATGTGGTGCTGGAGGTGCACCATGACCGCCGTGAGGCGGCCCGCCGGAATCGGCACGCCGAGGATCTCGGTGTCCTTGACGGTGCGGCGCGCCAGGACGGGAACCGGCGGCACGAGGCGCAGCGACTCCTTCATCACGAGGTCGAGCGACGTGAGTCCGCCGAGCGCGTCGAAGTCCGGGTGCGCGGGCAGCATCATCGACTCGTCGCGGCACCGTTCCTGCCACTCGGGGTGCTGGCCGAGGAACCGCATCATGGTCGACACCGTGATCGTGCTGGTGTCGTGCGCGGCCATGAGCAGGAAGATCATGTGGTTCACGACGTCCTCGTCGGTGAACGACGTGCCCTCGTCGTCGGTCAGACGGGTGAGCACCGAGAACAGGTCGTCGCCGCCGGAGGCCCGCCTCTCGCCGACCTGGCGCCCGAGGAAGTCCTCCAGCAGCGCCCGCCCCTTGGTCGCACGCCCCCACCGGGTACCGGGCACCGGGGCACGCACGAAGCCCGTGGCCGCCTGCACGCAGTCGATGAAGGCCGCGTTGACCCGGTCGAGCTCGGCGTCGTCGGCGAGGTCCGCGCCCCCCATGAAGATCTGGGTCGCCAGGTCGAGCGTGAGCTGCTTGAGCGCGGGGTACACCTGCACGCCCCGGCCCGGGCTCCAGGCGTCGAGGCCCCGCGAGATGGCCGGGCCGAGGCCCTCGACGTACCCGTGCAGACGGTCGCGGGTGAACGCCTCCTGCATCAGGCGCCGGTGACGGTGGTGCTCCTCGAAGTCGAGCAGCATGAGCCCGCGGTTGAAGAACGGACCCACGAGGTAGTCCCACCCGAGCTCGTTGCTGAAGGCCTTCTCCGGGTTGCGCAGCGCCTCGGCGCAGGCGTCCGGGCCGGTGAGCACGGTCCACCTGCGACCGAGGAACGGCATCTCGGAGACGGGCCCGAACCGGTCGTGCTGGTCGCGCATCAGCGCCAGGGGGTCGTTGATGTAGGCGAGCGTCGGACCCAGGACGGGCACGGCCCGTCGTCGGGGCACCCGAGGGTGGGTGAGCGTGGTCGTGGACATCCGTCCTCCATCTGACAGGGAGCCCTGTCAGTTTGTGACCCAGGTCATGTCCTGTCAAGCACCGCAGTGGGAGGATGCGGTCATGAGCTCCCCTGCCGAGTCGGCCGGCACGACGCGCACGTACGGCGGTCGCTCCGCCGACGACCGGCGCGCGGAGCGTCGCGAGCGCCTCGTGGCCGCGACGGTGCGCCTGCTCGGCGAGCGCGGTGAGGGCGCCACGACGATGACGGCGGTGTGCGCCGAGGCGGGCCTGACCGAGCGCTACTTCTACGAGTCGTTCGCCGGTCGCGAGGCCGCGCTCGTCGCCGCGCTCGACGCGGTGTCCGACGACATCGCCGCAACAGCGGTCGCGGCGATCACCGAGACCGAGGGCCCCGCCACGGCCCGCGCCCACGCCGCGCTGGCTGCGCTCGCGGCCTGGGTCGACGACCACCCCGACGACGCGCGCGTGGCCCTGGTCGAGTCGAGTGCGCACCCGGCCCTGCGGGCGAGGCGGCGCGAGCTGCTCGGCACGTTCGCCGACCTCGTCGTCACCGAGGCCACGGAGCTCTACGGTCCCTCGAGCTGGAGCCCCGTGCGCGCTCGGGCCCAGGGCCTCATCTACGTCGCCGGACTGGCCGAGCTGGTCACGGCGCGCATGGCGGGCGAGCTCGACCTCACGACCGAGGAGCTCGTCGAGATCGGCGCCGACTCGTTCGAGCGGCTCGCGCGCGCGACGCTCGAGGACCCCCGCGACTGACGAAGGTCAGGTGTTCGCGGCGGGCAGGCGGAACCAGGCCTCGGCGCCGCCACCCTCGCGGGGCCGCAGGCCGATCGTGCCGCCGTGCGACTCGATGACGCGGCGGCTCGTGGCCAGGCCGATCCCGGTCCCGGGGAGCTCGGGGTGGGCCCGCTCCAGCGGCTCGAAGACCCGCTCTGCGTCGGCCGGGTCGATGCCGACCCCGCGGTCGCTGACCCGGATCTCCCACGCGTCCTGGTCCTCGACCGCCGAGATCTCGACCCGCGGGTCCTCACCGCCGAACTTGAGCGCGTTCGTCACGAGGTTCTGCACGACGGCGCGCAGCTGGCCGGCGTCGCCGGACACGACCGGCAGCTCACCGATCGCCAGCCGGGGGTCGTCGGGGGCGATGCCGAGATCGAGCGCGACCGCCTTGACGACGCCGCCCAGCGGTGTGGGGCGCAGCCTGAGGGAACCGCCCAGGCTGGCGAAGCTCAGGATGTCGCGGATCATCGCGCCCATGCGGTCACTGCCCCGCTGCGCCGTGTCGATCCAGAACTTGGCGTCCTCCGGCGGATCCGGCAGGGCGTCGATCTGCTCGTCGAGGAGGTCGATCGACATCGAGACCGTCGACAGCAGGCTCGAGAGGTCGTGGCTGATCTGCCCGGCGAAGGCCGACAGGTGCTCGTTCGAGCGGTGCAGCTCGTCGCGCAGCGCCTCGGTGCGAGCCAGGGCCTCGGCGAGCTGGCTCGTGCGCTGGGCCAGGCCGAGCACATCGACGATCCGATCGGCGAGCGTGAGCAGGAACGCCGTCCGGGTCGCGTCGAGGACTCGCGGCTCCAGGTCGAAGACGCACAGCGTGCCGATGATCTCGCCGCCCGGCAGCACGAGCGGGGTGGAGGCGTAGAAGCGGACGTCGCCGATCACCCCGGTCACGAAGGGGTTGTCGCGGTAGCGGTCGTCGAACCGGGCGTCCTCGACGACGATCGACTCGCCGGACTCGACCGTGAGCCGGCACATCGAGTCCTCCCGACGACAGATCGCGGCGTCGAAGCCCACCGCCGCCACCTGGTGCTGGGCGTCAGCGGTGAGGATGTTGATCGTGGCCATCGGGACGTCGGCCATGAAGGCCGCGAGCTCGACGATCGACTGCCACTCGGCGGGCGGGCTGTCGATGACGTGCTGCTCGGCGATCAGGGCATCGACGTCGGTGACGGAGCTGGTCAACGGGTCCTCCTCCCCACGGCCAGCTCACAGCCTACGACCCGGGACGGTCGCCGAGCGCAGGATGGGCGCACGGCATCGCGAGCGGGTCCCGCGGGCGCCACTAGCCTGAGCCGGTGACGAGCGACACCGCCCATCCGACGCGCTCGCCGCGCCTCGGCCTGCTGCAGATTTGTGCGGCCGGCTTCCTCTGGGGCACGGGCGGGCTGGTCGTCACGATCCTCCACGAGGACGACGGGCTCGGCGCCATGACGACGAGCGCCTGGCGGATGCTGGTCGCCGCCGTCGTGCTCGTCGCGGTCACGGCCCTCGCCCGGCGGCTCGGTTCCCTCGTCGCGACGTTCCGCGCCCAACCGGTGGTGGTGGTCGCGGTCGGCTGCTGCACAGCGGTCTACCAAGGCCTCTACTTCCTCGCGGTCCTCGCGGTGGGCGTCAGCGTCGCCACCGTCGTGTCCCTCGGGCTCGCGCCCGTGCTGGCCGCCGGATGGGAGCACGCCCGCGCCGGGACCCGACCCGGACGACGCGAGCTCGTGGTCCTGGGGACGGCGCTGACCGGCCTGGTCCTCGTCTCGGCGGCCTCCGCCGGGCACGGCGGCCCGGGCGATGCCCCGGTCCTCGGACTGGTGCTCGCGACCGCGTCAGGAGCCGCCTACGCCGCCACCACCGTGCTGGGCCACCACCTCGCTCGAGACGTCGACCCGCTCGCCCTCACGACGTGTGCGACGTCCGTGGGGGTCGTGGTGCTCGCCCCGTTCCTGCTGCTGGCCGCCGCCGGGTCCGGGCCGGTCGTGAGCACGCGACCCGAGGGCCTGCTCCTGCTCCTCTACCTGGGCGTGTTCACCCTGGCGCTGTCCTACGGGCTCCTCTACGCGGGGCTCCGCACGACCTCGGGGTCCGCGGCCACCGTCGCGACGCTGGTCGAGCCGCTCAGCGCAGCGGCCCTGGCGGTCGTCCTGCTCGACGAGCGACTCACCCCGCCCGCGGTGATGGGCGGGGTGCTGATCCTCGCCGCCGTCGTCGGCATCCGTCCCCGGGAGATGCCGCCCGCACCGACCTGAGACCGGTCGCGGGGCCGAGCGAGGGGCCGGGCGACGGGTCAGGCGATGCGGTACGAGATCGCGCCCGTCGGCACCATGACGCTGACGACGTCGCCGCGCACGAGCTGCCGCCCGCGCCGGGTCTCGACCTCCCCGCCGACCGTCACGTCGCCCGACGCGATGATCGAGGCGGCGTGCGCCCCGGACTCGGCCAGACCCGTGAACTTCAGCAGCTGCCCGAGCCGGATCATGTCGCCCGAGATCGGCACGTCCTCGATGTCCATGCCCCCAGCCTGCCGCACGTAGGCTCGCAGGATGAGCGGAGCCGGCCCCGAGGCGACCACGGCGAGCGTGCGTCTCGACGCGTGGGTGTGGTCGGTGCGCCTGTTCGGCAGTCGCTCCGCGGCCACCACGGCCTGCAAGGGCGGGCACGTGCACCTCAACGGCAAGCGGGCCAAGCCGTCGCAGCCGGTGCGCGTCGGCGACCGCGTCGAGGCCACCACGCCGGGCGGGGTGCGCGTCGTCGTGGTCCGGCGCCTGCTCAGCAAGCGGGTCGGCGCGTCGGTGGCCGTCGAGTGCTTCGAGGACCACTCGCCGGCGCCCGAGCCCCGCGAGGTGCGCCTCGCGATGCCCCGACGCGATCCCGGTGCCGGCCGACCCACCAAGCGTGAACGCCGGGCGATGGACCGCTTCCGCGGACGCGGGGCGTCCGAGGACTGAGTGACCGAGGACTGGGCGACCGAGGACTGGGGGTCAGCGCTCGTCCATCGGCGTCATCGGCGGCGCGAGGTTGACGAGCGGCGCGGCTCGGTGCCCCCAGGCACTGTCGTTGACCCACCGGTCGCCCATCGCCGTGCGCTGTCCGTCGCCCCAGCCCATCGGCTTGCCGATCGCGAGGTTGTACGTCGCGCAGGCTGCGATGAGCACCATCGCGACATTGCGGCGGCGCCAGTCGGGGTTGACGTAGACCTGGTCCATCTCCCCCGTGTCCGGGTACCACCGGATCGACCCGATCTGCTGCTCGCCCACGAGTCCCGTGACCTTCGACTGGGCCGCCGGGTCGAGCACCGCGCCGTCCGACACGTCGAAGCCCGTGAACGCCACGAGGTTGATCGCCCGCGGAGGTCCTGTCTCGGGGACCTCCGCGAACCACACCGGCGGGGCCTTCGGGGCCACCCCGGTACTGATCTCGAGCGTCGTGACCTCGCCCTCCGCACCGATCCGGGCACGGGTCAACCAGGCGTCGCCGACCCGCTCGGCTGCCGCGGCTTCGGGCAGGACGACCGGCGGCGGGTCCTGCCCGTCGTCCGATAGCAGGACGGCGAACCACACCGGGAAGTCGTCCTCACCCAGGGCGACGACCTGGGTGAGGCCGGCGGGGACGTCCCGCGGGTCAGCCGACGGGCCCACGGCCCGGACGACGACGCGCCGCCATGGCACCCGCACCCGCGACGACGAGCAGCGCGCCGACGGCGAGCAGCTCCTCAGCGGGCCCTCCGGTGCTCGGCAGGGTGCCGTCGGCGGCGCGGGAGCGCACCTGGTTCGACGTGCCGACGTTGCCGGCACCGGCCGGAGCGACCGGACCGGCCGGCGGGGTCACGACCGGGGCCGCGTTGACGGTGATGGTCGCGACGCCCGTGAGGGTGCCGTTCTGCGTGGCGACGGCGTAACCGAAGGTCGTCGTGCCCACGAACCCCGCGTTGGGCGTGAAGACGATGCGCGAGCTGCCCGACGGGGCGGCCGCCGCGACGGGCTCCGTGATGGCGACGAGGTCGACGGGCTGCTCGGAGACCGGGGGCAGGTCGCCGGTGACCTCAGCGGTGCCGTTCGGCGACTGAGAGGTGACGGTCACGCCGGTCACCCCGTTCTCGGGGGCGAGATCGAGCGGGGCGACGACGTCGATCACGACGGGCTGGTCCTCGGTCGTGGTTGCCGCGATCGTCTCCGGCACGGCCGAGACGTCGAAGTCGAGGAACTTGGTGCTGCTGCTCGGGATGCAGATCTGATCTCCCTCGACGACGAGGACGGAGCACAGCTCCGGCAGCACGGTCTGGGAGGCCGGGGCGATGACCAGGCCGGCGGGGACGCTGGTGGGCGTCACGACCGCCGTCTGGCCGGGCTCGAGGTCGAGGTTGCTGCCGTTCGCGAAGTCGGCCGGCACGCACACCGTCGACTCCTCGGGCACGGTGCACGTCGTCGACGCGTCCGGCAGGGGAGCGCCTCCCTCCGTCGTGCCCCCGCTCAACGTGATCGACATCGTCGTGCCACCGAAGGTCGTGCCCTCGGGCAGGTAGGAGCCGTCGGCCTGCTGCACGCCGATGCGGACCTTCTGGCTGCCGTAGACCGGGGCGACGGCGGGCTGGACGGCAGGATCGGCGACCTCGCCCATGTCCTCCCCCGTCTCGACCGCCGGGGCGGAACCGTCGGCCTCGCTGGCGCCCTCACCCTCGGCGTCGCCCTCGCCCTCACCCTCGGCGTCGCCCTCGCTCTCGCTCTCGGCGGCACCCTCGGCGTCCGGGGCTTCTGCCTCCGGCGCGGACTCGTCGGAGGCAGCGCTGGCGCCGATGTCGCCGGCCGGCTCCTCAACCTCGAGGACCTGGGTCGAAGGATCGACCTCGTCGGACTGGGTGGCGTCCTCGGCCATCGCGCCGGACGTGCCGGACGCGACGACGGCGAGTCCCGCAGCGGCGCCGATCGCAGCACGGGTGACGAGGCCCTGAGGGCGGCGGGAACGATGGTGGCGCATGCAGTCTCCTGGAGGGCTGGGAGCGTCCGAGAGTCGAGCGCCGGATGCATCATGCCCCGTCCCGGGGCCGCGCGTCCCACCGGATCGCCCGACGGACCAGAGTTCACTCATCAGCACCAACCCGCACCGGTCCTGAATGACTACGTCGATCAGCCCTCGAGCGACTCGAGCATCTCCTCGATGCGCTCGACCAGCACCCCGGGCTGCTCCTCCGGCACCCAGTGCCCGGCGTCGTCGACGACCCGCATCGACATCGTGGGACCCACGAGGCCGGCTGCCACGAGCCGCGGCACGAGGACGACGTCGCGGCGGCCGGGCAGGAACAGGATCGGCACGTGGTCGTAGGGCGCCTGGTACTCGCGCTTGCGCATCGCGATGAACTCGCGGGTCAGGAACGTGGCGTACGTGGACCGGCCGGCGGCCGCGCGGGCCGGCTCACGGAACCGCGCGAGGTACGGCTCGACCGCCGCGTCCGACCAGGGCTTGCCGTCGCGCGACCCGCCCGCGAACACGCGCCGGAGCACGAACTGGCCGAGGCCGCGCTGCAGGAGCGCGCCCCACGGCCCGCCGACGAGCGGTTGGTAGAGGAAGCGCCAGAGGTCCTTGGCCGGGATGTCGGTCCACGGGGCGATGATCGCGGTGGCCACGACGCCGCGAGTGAGGTCGGGGTGGCGACCGCCGATCAGGATCGACAGCCAGGCTCCCCAGTCGTGACCCACCACGAGGGGTCGGTCGAGGCCGAGCTCGCCGATCACGGCGGCGAGCTCGTCGGCGACGACCCGCTTGTCGTAGCGGTCGCCGCCCGGTGGCGGAGCATCGCTCCAGCCCGCGCCTCGGCTGTCGAGGGCCACGACGTGGTGACGCTCGGCGAGCAGCGGGATGACCCGGTGCCAGCACCACCAGTGCTGCGGCCAGCCATGGACCAGCACGATCGGCGCACCCGGGTTGCCCACGCCGGCCTCGGCCACGTGGATCCTCACGCCGTCGACCTCGATCCACCGGTGCTCGACGCCGTCGAGCTGGGGCATGCCGTGCGCGTCCGCTGCGCTCGCGGCGCTTTCCGAAGCCATGCGGCCGAGACTAGCGGCCTAGGCTCGGGCCATGTCACTCGTCGACCTGACCGCCGATGGCGGCGTCCGCACCATCACGCTCAACGCTCCCGAGCGGCTCAACGCCCTGGACCGACCGCTGCTCGACGAGCTCCGGGCGGCGGTGCATCAGGTGGCCGACGACACCGAGGCGCGGGCCCTGGTGGTGACCGGAGCGGGGCGCGGGTTCTGCGCCGGAGCCGATCTCGACGGGCTCTTCGGCGACCGCACGCGTCCGACCGGGGTCCTGCGCCAGGTGCTGCTGGACGTGTACGCGTCGTTCCTGCCGCTGCGCGACCTCGCGATCCCCACGATCTCCGCGGTCCACGGCCCGGCGGTCGGCGCCGGACTCAACATCGCGCTCGCCTGCGACGTCATCATCGCCGGCCCGGAGGCGAAGTTCGGCCCCACCTTCACCTCGATCGGCCTGCATCCCGGCGGCGGGTGCACCTGGATGCTCACGCAGCGGATCGGCGCCGGCAACGCCGCCGCGGTGCTCTACGCCGGCGACCTCGTCGACGCGGCGACCGCGCTGCGCCTCGGCCTGGCCCAGGAGCTCGTCGACGATCCGAAGGCTCGCGCGGGCGAGCTCGCGGCGCGCTACGCGTCCCGCAGCCCGCGGCTCATGGCCGACGTCAAGGAGACGGTCCGCGTCGCCGCCACGAGCGACCTCGCCACGACCCTCGACGTCGAGTCGTGGGCCCAGGCCTCGTCCCTCGCGAGCGAAGAGTTCGCGTCGTTCGCCGAGCGATTCACGCGGTAGGGGGCCGGGCCGATCAGGCGTCGGCGTCCTCCAGGACGGTCTCGAGGCGGTCGACCGCGGCCTCGGAGATCGTCAGCATGATGTCGTCGCCGAGAGTGCCCTGGGTCGCGGCACCGCTGATCGTGAGGACGTCGCCGATGCGGACGAGGGTGTAGCCCTGGCGCAGCACCTCGGCGCCCTCCTGCGTGAAGGTCAGGTCGATCGCGAGCCCCTCGTCGCCGAGGTCGTAGCCCTCGAGCTCGTCGAGGTCGAGGGTCATGACCTCGACCGTGGCCTCCGCGCCGCCGAGGTCCAGGGTGAAGGTCGAGCACTCGTCGAACAGGTCGCGCACCGCCTCGAGCTCCTCCTCGGCCTCGCCCGCGGCGTACGACTCGACGGTCGAGTAGACCGTGACGGCGTCGCCCTCGAACTCCGCCTGCGCCTTCTCCTCCTCGTCGACGCCGTAGTCGTCGTCGAGGAAGTCGGCACACGCCTGGTCGCCATCGACGATGTCGTCGCCGCTGAGGTCAGCCTCCTCGACGTCGACCTCCTCGATGCCGTCGTCGAGGCCCTCCACGTCGTCCTCGGTCAGGAGCGCGTCCCGGAGGTCGGACTCCGAGAGGCCCGAGTCCTCCTCGGTCGTCTCGCTGGACGTGGGGTCGGGATCGGGGTCGCCGTCGTCGGAACCGCAGGCGGTGACCAGGAGCAGCGCGGACAGGGCGGCGGCCGGTGCGGCGGCCCGGAAGAACGAACGGGTCTTCATCTGAGGTCCTCAGGAGTCGGGGCGTGACGAGGGTCCGACGCGTCGAACGCCGCGAATGTTCCCGGCCACCTCACCGGTGGGCGGGAAAGGACCCGGGAACGGCCTCAGCCGATCTCGTCGACGAGGTCCTGCAGCTTCTCCTCCGCGACCGTGGCGACCTCGAGGAACGGGCTCGGGTCGTCCCCGGCCGCGATCTGGCCGCCCGCCTGCGCGACGATCCCGTCGATCTCGATGAAGTGGTAGTACATCGCGCGCGTCGGGGTGCCGTTCTCGGACAGCGTGAACTGCAGCCGCAGGCCGTCGTCGCCGAGGTCCTCGAAGCCCGGCAGGTCGGCGAACTCGACGAGCTCGGCCGTGACCTCGATCGGCTGCTCGCCGGGCGTCACCTCGAACCGGTCGCAGACCTCGAAGATGTCGCGGATCGCCGGCAGCTCCTCGTCGCCGTCGCCGCCCTCGAAGTACTTGATCGAGGTGTAGACGGCCGAGACGACGACGTCGTCGCGAAACTCGAAGTCGTATCGGTCCGACTCGTCGCCGCCGTAGTCGCTGTCGAGGTAGTCGATGCACTCCTGGGCGCCGTCGGTGACCGCGTCGCCGCCGGTCGTCTCCGCCTGCCGCGCGCTCTCGAAGTCGGTGCCGAGCTCGGCGGGGATGTCATCGATGCGCAGCAGCGCCGAGCGGAGCTCCTGACCGCTGGGGGCCGCGTCGGCGTCCTCGGTCTCCGCGGAGGTGGGCTCCGGCTCGGGATCGGGTTCCGGGTCGTCGCCGCACGCCGCGAGCAGCGTGAGAGCCAGGAATGCCGTCCCGGCCGCCAGCATGTTGCGACTCGTCCTCACGATGCATCCTTCCCAGGCCCCCGACATGACGCTCCCACCGTAGCCAACCGGGTGCCGGAAGGAGGACGTGTCAGGGAACATGTGCCCAGGACTCCCGCATGTTACTTCTGAGTACTACTATGGGGTAGCCGGGACAGGACACCTGCCCGGACCCGTCAAGCAGCACCCCGACACCCCCGAGGGATGGATCGGCCCATGAGCCACTACAAGAGCAACCTGCGCGACATCGAGTTCAACCTGTTCGAGCTGTTCGGCCGAGGCGACGTCTACGGCCAGGGCCTGTTCGAGGACTTCGACCTCGACACCGCCAAGAGCGTCATCGCCGAGATCGAGCGCATCTCGCGCGACG
Organism: Aeromicrobium sp. Sec7.5; assembly: GCF_036867135.1. Taxonomy (NCBI): domain Bacteria; kingdom Bacillati; phylum Actinomycetota; class Actinomycetes; order Propionibacteriales; family Nocardioidaceae; genus Aeromicrobium; species Aeromicrobium sp. Sec7.5. Next base: position 70,992 of record NZ_JBAJIJ010000003.1, read on the forward strand.
AGCTCGCCGCGTCCTTCGACGCCGCCGACCGCAACCCGCCGGTGTACGACCCGGCGACCCACTCCGTCACCATGCCCCAGGAGTTCACCGCGAGCTACCAGGCCTGGATGGACGCCGAGTGGTGGCGCCTGCAGGTCCCCGCCGAGCTCGGGGGCCAGACCGCCCCCAGCTCGCTCGTGTGGTCGTCGGCCGAGTTCGTCCTGGGCGCCAACCCGCCCATCTGGATGTTCGCCTGCGGTCCGGCCTTCGCGCGGATCGTCTTCGAGAACGGCATCGACCGCGACAAGACGATCGCCCAGCACATGGTCGATCGCCAGTGGGGCGCCACGATGGTGCTGACCGAGCCCGACGCGGGCTCCGACGTCGGCGCCGGCCGCACCAAGGCCTTCCCGAACGAGGACGGCACCTGGAACATCGAGGGCGTCAAGCGCTTCATCACCTCGGGCGAGCACGACATGTCCGAGAACATCATGCACCTCGTGCTGGCCCGCCCCCAGGGCGTCGAGGGCCTCGGCGGCCCCGGCACCAAGGGCCTGAGCCTGTTCCTGGTCCCGAAGCAGCACTTCGACCTCGAGACCGGTGAGCTGACGGGCGAGCGCAACGGCGCCTACGTCACCAACGTCGAGAAGAAGATGGGCATCAAGGTCTCCACGACCTGCGAGGTCACCTTCGGCGATGCCTCCACCGGTGAGGGCCAGGCCGCGCGCGGCTGGCTGCTCGGCGAGGTGCACGACGGCATCAACCAGATGTTCCGGGTCATCGAGAACGCCCGCATGTTCGTCGGCGCCAAGGCCATCGCCACGCTGTCGACCGGCTACCTCAACGCGCTGGAGTACGCCAAGGAGCGCGTCCAGGGCGCCGACCTGACCCAGGCCGGCGACAAGACCGCACCGCGCGTCACGATCACGAACCACCCCGACGTGCGTCGCTCGCTGCTGACCCAGAAGGCGTTCGCCGAGGGGCTGCGCTCGCTCGTGGTCTACACCTCCACGTGGCAGGACGCGATCCAGATCAAGGAGGCCGCGGGCGAGGACGCCTCCGTCGAGGAGGGCATCAACGACCTGCTGCTCCCCATCGTCAAGGGCTACGGCTCCGAGCGCTCCTGGGTGCTGCTGGGCACGGAGTCGCTGCAGACGTTCGGCGGCTCGGGCTTCCTGCAGGACTACCCGATCGAGCAGTACGTCCGCGACGCCAAGATCGACACGCTCTACGAGGGCACGACCGCGATCCAGGGCCAGGACCTGTTCTTCCGCAAGATCGTCAGGGACAAGGGCCGCGCGATCGGCTTCCTCTCGAACGAGATCAAGCAGTTCATCGCCGACGAGGCCGGCAACGGTCGCCTGAAGGTCGAGCGCGACCTCCTGGCCCAGGGCCTGGCCGACACCGAGGCGATCCTGGGCGCGATCTTCACCGACCTGATGGCCTCGAACCCGGCCGACGAGAAGGGCGACATCACCAACATCTACAAGGTCGGTCTCAACACGACGCGCCTGGTGTACGTGCTGGGCGACCTGACCGTGGCCTGGCTGCTGCTGCGCGGCGCCGAGGTGGCGCTGGCCCAGCTCGACGCCGGCGCCTCGGGCTCCGACAAGTCGTTCTACGAGGGCAAGATCGCGGCGGCGTCGTTCTTCGCGAAGAACACCCTGCCGAAGCTCGCCGCCGAGCGCGCGATCGCCGAGAGCATCGACGACTCCGTCATGGACCTCGACGAGGCCGCGTTCTGACGCACGCCTGACCTGCCTGCTCGACCCAGGGGCCCGCCGGAGCGATCCGGCGGGCCCCTGTGCGTCGGCACGAGATGGTGCTGGGCGTCAGCACGAGTTGGTGCTGGGCGTCAGCACCGTCCTCACCCGGCGGGCGGGGGTGGTGCAGAGTGGGCCCATGGACAGCCAGGAGATGTACGTCACCGCGTGGAAGCAGACCTCGGACGCGATCATCGAGCTCGTCAGGGGCCTGGACGAGGAGCAGCTCACCACGCCGACCGACCTGCCCGGCTGGGACGTCCACGACGTCGTGGCCCACCTGGCGCACCTCGAGCAGGTCGGCAGCGGCGACCCCGAGGAACCCACCGGGGTCGCGATCGTGGCGGCCGACTACACCAACGCCGGCGTCGCCGTGCGCCGCGACGTCCCCACGGCCGAGCTCCTGGCCGGCTTCGAGCGCGACGTCGCGAGCCGCCACGCCGCGCTCACCACGACCCGCCTGGACCTGGCCGACATGGCACCCGTCACCCCCTCCGGGGTCCCCTGGACGTGGGAGACGCTGCTGCGCAACCGCGCGGTCGACGTCTGGGTCCACGAGCAGGACATCCGGCGCGCGGTCGGACGTCCCGGTTCCCTCGACTCCCTGGGCGCGCAGGTCACGACGCACACGTTCGCCGCCGGGATGGGCTTCGTGCTGGGCAAGAAGGTCCGCGCCGAGCCGGGCAGCGTGGTGCGCTGGCTCGTCGAGGGCGACGTGCAGCTCACCCTCGAGCTGGAGGTCGGCGAGGACGGCCGAGCCCGTCGCGCCAAGCCGGGGACGTCGGCGGACGTCACGCTCGACATGACCTCCGAGACCTTCACCGTGCTGGCCGCGGGTCGCCGCACGCCCGACCAGGTCGAGGTCCGCTACGCCGGCGACGGCGACCTCGCCGCGCGGGTGCTGGCGAACATGACCCTGACCTTCTGAGCCGCGTCTGGGAGAATGACGGGGTGCGTCTCACGAGCCCCCTCTGGTACCTCGCCGCCGTCGCGATCGCCCTCGGCGGCTCGATCACCGGCACGGCGATCGCCGCCGGTGCGTGGGACGGCGTGCGGTCGGCCACGATCTCGCCGGCCACCGCACCGGTCGACGCCGCGGGCCGCACGCTCGCGATCTTCACCGACCAGCCGCAGGAAGGCCGCGAGATCACCTGCACGACGCGTCCGGCCGACCAGCCCGAGGCCGCGGGCGACGAGGTCAAGGCGGCCGCGCTCGACATCGTGGTCGAGCAGCGGGGCACCGACTGGCACCTGCTCGCCCTGCGGCCCGAGGGCAAGGACGGTGTCACCGTCTCGTGCCTGCCCAGCGACGGCCAGGTCGACACCGCCCTGTACGGCTTCGCCGTGGTCGACGGGTTCGAGAGCGCCGACCGTGGAGCGACGATCGGCACGCTCGCCCTCGGGGCCGCGTTCGTCCTGGCCGGCCTGGTGTTCTGGCATCGGCGCCGCGCGCACCAGGCCGAGGAGTAGGGCCCGCGCTCGTCGCCCCCGTCCCCCGGCCGTACCGACGGTCGACCGCTAGCCTCGGGCCCATGACCTGGACGACCGACGACATCGGTGACCTGACCGGCCGGCGCGCTCTCATCACGGGGGTGACCGGCGGGCTCGGCACCCAGCTGGCCCGCGAGCTGGCCCGCCACGGCGCCTCGCTCGTCGTCACGGCGCGCGACGCCGCGAAGGCCGAGGCCACGGTCGCCACGGTCCGCGCCGAGACGCCCGACGCCGACATCGAGGTCGTCTCGCTCGACCTCGCCGACCTCGCCGACGTGCGCCGTGCCGCCGACGAGGTCCTGGAGCGCTGGGACCGGATCGACCTGGCGATCAACAACGCCGGCATCATGATCCCGCCGTTCCGCGAGACGGTCGACGGCTTCGAGCTGCAGATCGCGACCAACCACCTGGGCCACTTCGCGTGGAACGCCCACCTCTGGCCGCTGCTGCGCGACTCGTCCGCCCGGGTCGTGGCGGTCTCCTCGGTCGCCCACACCATGGTCAACGGCATCGACCTGCGCTCGCTCACGACCGAGGGCTCTCCCCGCCGCTACAAGCGGTGGCAGTCGTACGGCGAGTCGAAGCTCGCCAACCTGGTGTTCTCGCAGGAGCTGGACCGACGCGCGTCGGCCGCTGGCCTGGGCGTCGTGAGCGTCGCCGCCCACCCGGGCGTGGCCTCGACCGAGCTCACCAAGACCGGCTTCGGCGTGGGCGGCGGCGGACCCATCGGCTTCCTGATGCACCACGGCACCCACCTCGTCGCGCAGTCGGCGCGAGCCGGCTCCCTACCGGTGCTGCAGGCGGCGACCGATCCCGCGCTGACCGGCGGAGAATACCTGGGACCCCGGGGCTTTCGCGGCATGCGAGGCCGCCCCGGCACCGCCTCCATGACCCGCACCGCGCGCGACCCCGAGCTCGCCCGACTCCTCTGGGAAGCCTCCGAGCGGGCGACCGGAACCCCGTTCCCCGTGGCCGGTGACTGAAACCCCCGAGGTGCAATTGGCGGCGAGTTGACATAATGTAGGGGTCAATGAGCCAAGACACGAACATGAACACCACGTCCACCCCCACGCTGGAGCCCACGCTCCCCGATGCGAGCGGTTCGTACGTGCGCCCCATGGAGGCGGCTGACTTCGACGCCGTCGTCGAGATCAACCAGGGCGCTCTCGAGGGTGTCGGTCCGCTGGACCGCGACTCCCTCGCCGACCTGGTCGCCATGGCCGACGACGCCCTCGTCCTCGACGACGACGGCGCGATCGGCGGCTTCGTCATCACCCTGCCGAAGGGTGTCGACTACGACTCCAGCCGCTACCGCTGGTTCGAGGACCGGCTCGAGGAGTACGTCTACCTCGACCGCATCGTCGTGGCCTCCACGCACCGCCGCCAGGGCGTGGCCTCGCGTCTCAACGAGGCGATCGAGGGCAACCTGCCGATCGGCCTGGAGATCTACGAGACCAACGACGGCTCGATCGCGTTCCACGAGACCCGCGGGTACCGCGAGGTGGGCCGCCTCGAGCACGAGGGCAAGGTCAACCTCATGATGCTGCGTCCCAGCTGACGCATCCAGCTCCTACGTCGCCGCGGTTCCCGTCTCGGGGGCCGCGGCGACGTGCTGTCGGGTGCGGCGCCGCGACCGGAAGATGTTCGCCAGGCCCACGCCCCACAAGACGTACTGGGCCGACATCGCCCAGCGGAACGCCTCCGGCGTGTAGTCGGAACCGGGTGGGGTGCGCCAGTCGAGCACCAGTCCGATCGCCACGACCAGGAGCAGGCTCGCGATGAAGCCGCCCTGGTTGATGATGCCGATCGCCGTGCCGAGCCGGGCGTCGGGATTGAACTCGCGGCCGAACTCGAACCCGATGATCGACGCCGGCGCACCGATGCCCACGATCACCACGAGCAGCACCAGCAGCCAGGTGGGGGCCTCGCCGGGCCAGACCAGCACCGCCGTCCACACCGCCACCATCGCCAGGACGATGCCCATCACCAGGTCGGACCGATGGAACGGGTGACGGGTCGTGACCGCGGCCAGCACCGGGCCGGCCACGACCAGGGCGACGACGAGCACCGTCAGCAGCAGCCCGGCCTCGTGTGACGATCGGCCTTCCCCCCGCACGAAGAACGGGTAGCCCCACAGCAGGGCGAGCGTCGTGGCACTGAACTGCGTCGTGAAGTGCGTCCAGAAGCCGAGGCGGGTGCCGGGATGGCGCCACGACGCACTCAGGCTCCGGCGCACGAACGCCACCGAGATCGCCGATCCCGGGCGGCGCCACTGCCCGGGCGCATCGCGCACCACGACGACCACCAGGAGCGTCACGACCAGGCCCACCCCGGCGGCCGCGAGGTAGGCGTTGGTCCAGCCCCAGTGGCTGAACGCCCACGTCATCGGCAGGGCCGCGACGATCGAGCCCACCTGGCCGGTCGCCCCGGTCAGCTGCGTCATGAGCGGGACCCGCCGCGTCGGGAACCAGGTCGCGACGAGCCGCAGGACGCACGTGAAGGTCAGCGCGTCACCGATGCCGACCAGGACGCGGGCCGCGACGGCGAGCGGATAGGACTCCACGAACGCGAAGCAGACCTGCCCGACCGTCATGACGACGGCGCCCGAGACCAGCAGCAGACGTGGTCCGTACCGGTCCAGCGCGAGCCCGACGGGCACCTGCAGGCCCGCGTAGACCAGGAGCTGCAGCGTCGTGAAGGTGGCGAGCTGCGCGGCCGAGATGCCGAACCGGTCGGCCGCCTCGAGGCCCGCGACCGCGAGCGACGAGCGGTGGAAGACCGCGAGCAGGTAGGCCGCGAGCGCCACGCCCCAGATGAGGAGCGCGGACCCCTGGCGATCCCGCGTCCGCGTCACCCGCCCATCGTAGGGAGCAGCGGGTCAGACGGTCAGCGCCAGGGCCGGGTCGTGGAGGAGGTCGGCGACGTCACGCAGGAACCGCGATCCCTGCTCGCCGTCGACGGCCCGGTGGTCGAAGCTCAGCGCGAGCGTCGTGACCCAGCGCGGCACGACCTGGTCGTCGGCGTCGACCCAGGGCTTGCGGGTGATGGCGCCGACCGCGAGGATCCCGGTCTGCCCCGGCGGCAGGATCGGCGTTCCGGCATCGATGCCGAACACCCCGATGTTGGTGACGGTGAACGTGCCGCCCGCCATCTGCGCCGGCTGCAGCCGCCCACTGCGGGCGACCCCCACGAGCTCGGCGACCTGGGCCACGAGCTCGCGGAGGCCGAGGGTGTCGGCGTCGGGGACGACCGGCACGACGAGGCCCCGGTCGGTGGCCGCCGCCACGCCCAGGCCCACGTGCGCGGGAATCGTGAGCGCCTCGTCGCCCCACCGGGCGTGCAGCTCGGGGGTGCTCCGCAGGGCCAGGCACACTGCGCGCAGCACGAGGTGCAGCGACGAGACCGGCACGTCACGCCAGGCCCGGTCGGCGCGCAGCCGGTCGACGAGCTCCACGGTGCGTGAGACGTCGACCTCGACCCACTCGGTGACGTGCGGGGCCGTGAAGGCCGACTCGACCATGGCCTGGGCCGTGACCCGCCGCACCGCGGAGTGCGGCACCTCCCGGTCGGCCCCACCGGCGGGCGCCGGAGGGGCGGCGGGAGCAGGCGATGCGTCGGGACGAGCACCGGCGTAGGCCTCCAGGTCGCGCCTGGTCACGACGCCGTTGCTCGGCACGTGCGCGAGGTCGACGCCGAGACGGCGAGCGAGCAGGCGCACCGGCGGCGCGGCACGGGGCCGGTCGACCGCGGGCGGCTCGGCGACCACGCTGGCCGCTCCACCGCCGGCCGCCGGCGAGCGACGGCGTCGACGACGGCCCGCCTCGCCCTTGGGTCCGTAGCCGACGAGCATCCCGTGCTCCGGCGCAGCGGCAGCTGCGGAGTCGGAGCCGGCAGCGCCCTCGTCCGGACCGGAGCCGGCCGCCTCCCCGATCACCACGATGGGCGTGCCGACGGGGACCGTGCGCCCCTCCTCGACGAGCAGGTCACCCACGACCCCCGCGAACGGGCTGGGCAGCTCCACGACCGACTTGGCGGTCTCGATGTCGACCAGCACGTCGTTGACCGCGACGACGTCGCCGGGCGACACGTGCCACGTGACGACCTCGGCCTCGGTCAGGCCCTCGCCGACGTCCGGCAGGCGGAAGGCGGGCATCAGGCGATCCCTCCCGGGCGCTCGGAGGAGGCGAGCTCGGCGCCGGCGGCGTCGAACGTGGCGTCGACGGCATCGAGGATGCGGTCGACGTCGGGCAGGAAGTGCTCCTCGGCGCGGCTCGGCGGGTAGTGGATGTCGTAGCCCGTGACGCGGCCGACCGGCGCCTCGAGGTGGAAGAAGCACTGCTCCGTGATCCGCGCCGCGACCTCGGCGCCGAGGCCCAGCGTGCGCTGCGCCTCGTGCACCACGACGACCCGACCCGTCCGGCGCACCGAGGCGACGACGGGGGCCAGGTCGAGGGGGGAGAGCGTCCGGAGGTCGACGACCTCGATCTCGCGGTCCTCGGCGGCCGCCGCCTCGGCCGCCGCCAGACAGGTGGCGACCATCGGCCCGTACGTGACGAGCGTGGCGTCACCCCCGGGGCGACGCACCTGCGAGGACCACAGCGGGTCGGGGTCGTCCCCGACCTCCCCGGTCTCCCAGTACCGGCGCTTGGGCTCCATCAGCACGATCGGGTCGTCGCTCGCGACGGCCTGCTGCACCATCCAGTACGCGTCGTGCGGGCTGGACGGGGCGAGCACCTTGAGGCCCGGCGTCATGACGAACTGGGCCTCCGGACTCTCCGAGTGGTGCTCGATCGCACCGATGCCGCCGCCGTACGGGATGCGGATGACGATCGGCATCCGCTGGGTGCCGCCCGAGCGGGAGTGCAGGCGGGCCACCTGGTTCACGATCTGGTCGTACGCGGGGTAGACGAAGCCGTCGAACTGGATCTCGACGACCGGCCGGTAGCCGCGCATCGCGAGGCCCACGGCCGTGCCCACGATGGCCGACTCCGCCAGCGGGGTGTCGATGACGCGCGCCGGACCGAAGTCCTTCTGCAGCCCGTCGGTGACGCGGAAGACGCCGCCGAGGCGGCCGATGTCCTCGCCCATCAGCATGACGTGGCGGTCGGCCTCCAGCGCCTTGCGCAGCCCCGCGTTGAGGGCCGCCGCGATGCTCATCCTCGTCATCGGGCGGCCTCCTCGTCGCCGAGGGCCCGCCAGGCCAGCACGGCCTCGCGCTGCTCCTGGAGCTCGGGCGTGGACTCGACGTACATCCGGTCGAACAAGTCGGCGAGGTCCGGGTCCGGCACGGCCCGGCAGGCGGCCCGCAGGTGCTCGCCGAGCGCATCGGCCTCGGCGTCGAGGGCGGCCAGGGCCTCCGCGTGGGAGCCGGTGGCGTCGAGCAGGGCGCGCACCCGGGCGATCGGGTCGCGGGCCTCCCAGTACTCCTCCTCCGCGGACTCGCGGTACCGGGTCGGGTCGTCGGAGGTCGTGTGCGCCCCCCGGCGGAACGTGACCGCCTCGATCAGGGTGGGGCCGCGGCCGTCGCGCGCCCGCTGCAGCGCGGTCTCCATGACGGCCCGGCAGGCGAGCACGTCGTTGCCGTCGACCCTGACCCCGGGGATGCCGAACCCGTCGGCGCGACGCACGAGCGGCACGCCGCCGGGACGATTCGTCGGGGTCGAGATGGCGTACTGGTTGTTCTCGATCACGAAGACGACCGGCAGCGTGAACGAGGCGGCCCAGGAGAGCGCCTCGAGCGTGTCGCCCTGGCTGGTCGCGCCGTCGCCGAGGTACACCGCGACGGCGGCGTCCTTCGCGGCGTCGTCGTGCCCGACGGCCTCGTCCATCAGCACGCCCATCGCATACCCGGCGGCGTGCAGCGTCTGCGCGCCGATGATGATCGCGGGCAGGGCGACGCCGTGCTCGGCGGGGTCCCAGCCGCCCTGCTCGGAGCCGCGGTAGAGCCCGAGCAGCCGCTCGGGCGGGACGCCGCGGACCCAGGTCACGCCGTGGTCGCGGTAGGTCGGGAACGCCATGTCGTGCGGGCGCAGCGCGCGGGCCGTGCCGACCTGGACGGCCTCCTGCCCCAGCGACGGTGGCCAGAGGCCCAGCTCACCGTGCCGCTGGAGGGCGTAGCCCTCGGTGTCGATCCGCCGCGTCAGGACCATGTCGCGGTGCAGGGCGAGCAGATCGTCCTCGGAGCCGGACCACGCGGCGTCGGGGTGCTCGACCCGACGGCCGTCGGGGGTCAGCAGGCGGACGAGGTCGGACTCGTCGAACGCGGCTGCGGCGGGGCTGGCGGTGGTGGACAGGGACGGGTGCATGGGATCTCCCGACGTCGGCCGGGCCCGAGGTCGTCGGGCACGGATTCGGTGGTGCACCGCCGGTTGACCGGGTGTGGTCGTGACGGTGTGACCTGAGTCACCACCACGGTAGAGGATCGCCGGTCGCCCGCCAAGGGCCGACACCCGGTTGCAACCCGCCTCCGGTCCTCACGGGACCTCGGACCCCGCCGGCGTCAGAGCCCGCCCGCGAGGGCCTCGACCACGAGGTCGTTGGCCGCCGGGTCACCGATCGTGACGCGCACGCCCTCGCCGGCGAAGGGGCGCACCGAGACCGGCTCGCACCGCGCGGCGACGTCCATCGCCCGCTCGCCCACGGGCAGCCAGACGAAGTTCGCCTCCGACACCGGCACCTCCCACCCCGCCGACCGCAGGGCTGCCGCGACGCGGTCGCGCTCGGCCACGACGGCGTCGACGCGCGACCGCATGGCGTCGCGCTCGCCGAGCGAGGCGATCGCCGCGGCCTGCGCGACGTCGGAGACGCCGAAGGGCACCGCCACGCGGACGGCCTCGATGACGTCACGACTGCCGACCCCGTAGCCGATGCGGAGCCCGGCGAGCCCGTGCGCCTTCGAGAACGTGCGCAGCACCAGCACGTTGTCGCGGGCCCGCATCGCGGCGAGCCCGGAGGCGGCCTCCGGGTGGCGCACGAACTCGACGTACGCCTCGTCCACGACCACGAGCACGTGCGACGGCACCTGGGTCAGGAAGGTCTCGAGCGCCGCCGCGGTGACCACGGGCCCGGTGGGGTTGTTCGGGGTGCAGACGAGCACGACCTTGGTGCGCTCGGTGATCGCGGCCGCCATGGCGTCGAGGTCGTGGGTCGCGTCGCGGCGCAGCGGAACGGGCACCGCCGTCGCGCCGGTCACGGCGATCGCCAGCGGGTACGCCTCGAACGAGCGCCACGGCAGGACGACCTCGTCGCCGGGCCCGGCGAACGCCGCGACGGTCCGGTACAGGACGTCGACCGAGCCCGTGCCGGCGCTCAGCTGGTCCGGCTCGACGTCGAGCTCGGTGGCCAGCACGTCGTAGAGGGCGGTGATCCCGGCGTCCGGGTAGCGGTTCATCCGACCGAGCATCTGGGTCGCCGTGGCGAGCACGCCCGGGAGCGGGGCGAACGGCAGCTCGTTGCTCGAGAGCTTCAGGTCGTCACTGACCGCCGCGCGCCCGGGACGGTAGGGCGGGACGGCGGCGATCGCGGGACGGGGCACAGGGGTCGACATGACCTCGAGGGTAGGACGAGGCCGGGGGCGTCGGAGCCGGACCTGCACAATGAACCGTGACCCCGCGCCCCGTCCTCGGCTACGTCCTCGTGGTCGGTGCGGCCGCGCTCTTCGCCGTCAACGCCGGCGTCTCCCGCGTGCCGCTGCGGTCCGGCACCGACATCGAGACGTTCACCTCCGTCCGGGTCACGGGGGCGCTCGCGGTCCTGGCCCTGATCGCGCTCCTCACGGAGCGCTCGGCGTTCCGCGTGCCGCGAGGGCGGCAGGTCGTGCTCGTGATCGGGCTCGGGCTCGTGGGTGTCGCCGGGCTTCAGGGGTTCTACAACGTCGCGATCGACCGGCTGCCGCTCAGCATCGCCCTGCTCGTCGAGTATCTCGGGCCGGTGTGGGTCGTGCTCTGGGTGCGATTCGTGCGGCGTGAACCGGTGCAGCCGCGGATGTGGCCCGCACTGGGGCTCGCGCTGGTGGGCCTCGCCCTCGTCGGCCGGATCTGGACCGGCGTCGCCTTCGACGGGATCGGCCTGGTCGCGGCGCTGCTGGCCGGCCTCTGCTTCGCGGCGTACTTCCTCCTGGGTGAGCACGACACCGGCGCCATGACGCCACTCGCGGTCATCCTGTGGGCCTTCGTGGTCGCCGTGGTCGCGATCAACGTGATCCAGCCGTTCTGGACCGCCGACCAGCTCGGCACGTCGGCCTCGCTCCTGGGGCGGCTCGACCACCTCGCGGTGCCCGCGTGGGTCGCGATGGCCTTCGTCGTCGTGCTCGGCACGACGGCGCCGTTCTTCCTCCTGCTGCTCGCGCTGCGCCACCTCCCCGCCACGACCGTCAGCGTCGTCGCGATGCTTGAGCCGGCCGGTGCGGTCGTCGTGGGCTGGCTGTGGTTCGCCGAGAGCCTCGCCCCGGTCCAGGTCGCCGGGGTGCTGCTCGTCCTGGGCGGCATCGTCCTGGCCCAGACCTCCCGCCGGGCGCAGCCCGAGACCCTCCCCCCAGCCCTCGTCTGAGGCCGCTCGTCCGTCAGAGCGGCCCGGCAGACGCTGGGCGACAAGCGGCCACGGACCCAGCGGAGGGCGCGACGGTCTCCCTCGCCCTGACCGACAAGTTACGGAGTTAACACGGCAGCTCGTGACAGGGCACGGGACATGTGCCGTGCCCTGTCACGATCTGCCGTGCCCAGTGGTGAGAAGGCGCGCAGGCCCGACCCGCACGTCTTGGTCCGTGGCCGCTTGTCTGTCACCACGGCTGGCGTTCAGGTACCGGCGCTTTCGAGGCCTCAACTGTCCGCCGCCCTCGTATGACAGGCTTCCCGCATGGAACGTTTCTTGAGCACCTGGGTCGCGAGCTCGGTGGCGCTCGCCTTCTCGGCGTGGCTCCTCGGCGAGCACATGGACATCGGCGACCCGAACGAGACCATGACCAACCGGGTCCTCGCGGTGCTGGTCGTCGGCCTGATCTTCACGATCGTCAGCATGTTCGTCGCGCCGACCATCAAGCTGCTGTCGCTGCCGTTCATCATCCTCACGCTCGGTCTCGCGCTGCTCGTGATCAACGCCCTGATGCTGCTGCTGGTCGAACGCATCACCGACGGCTTCGGGGTCGACTTCCTGATCGACGGGTTCTGGTGGGCCGTGCTCGCCTCGATCGTCATCTCGATCTCACAGGCGTTCGTGCGCGCGTTCCTGCCCGAGGGTGACTGACCCGTGACCGACGACGCCCAGCCGTACCGGGTCACCTTCGTGTGCCTGGGCAACATCTGCCGATCCCCCACGGCGCACGTCGTGCTCGAGGAGAAGCTCGCCGCCGCCGGCCTGGCCGACCGGGTGACGGTCACGTCGTCCGGCACCGGTGGGTGGCACACGGGCGAGCCCATGGACCAGCGGGCGGCCTCGACCCTGAGTGGTGCCGGCTACGACCCGACGCGCCACCTGGCCCGGCGGTTCTCGATCGACGATTACGCCGAGAACGACCTCATCCTCGTGATGGACCACAGCAACCAGGCCGACGTGCTCGAGCTCGCGCCGACCGTGGAGGAGCAGCAGAAGGTGCGGATGTTCCGCTCCTTCGACCCGGAGGCCGGACCCGACGACCTCGAGGTGCCCGACCCCTGGTTCGGCGACGGCGAGGGCTTCACCCACGTGCTGGCGATGGTCGAGCGCACGTGCGACGCACTCGTCGAGCACCTGCGCGACCCGAGGTGATCGACCCAGCCCGGTAACGTCTCGCCCATGGCACGGATGACGGGCACCGCGGCACGCGGCGAGCAGCTGCTCGGCGTCGCCGTCGTCTCCACCACCCCGGTCGCCGGCGGCGACGTCAGCACCGCCACCCGGCTGCGCCTCTCGAACGGCCGATCAGCCGTGATCAAGACCCGTCCCCAGGCGCCGGCGGGGTTCTTCGCGGCCGAGGCGCGCGGTCTGCGCTGGCTCGCCGAGGCCGGCGGAGCCGCCGTGCCGGACGTGCTCGCGATCGACGACGACTGCCTGGTCCTGGACTGGATCGAGCCCGGCCGGCCCACCGCCGAGGCGGCCGAGTCGCTCGGCCGCTCGCTGGCCGCCACCCATGCTGCCGGCGCCGACACGTTCGGGGCACCGCAGGACGGCTACATCGGCCTGGCCCCGCTGCCGAACCGTCCGCTCGACCGCTGGCCGGAGTTCTACGCCTCGCGCCGCGTCATGCCCTACGTGCGCGCGGCCCTCCAGCGCGGCGCGCTCTCCCCCGCCGAGGCCGACGACATCGAGCAGGTCGTCAAGCGCATCCACACGCTCGCCGGCGACGACGAGCCCGTCGCCCGCATCCACGGCGACCTGTGGTCGGGCAACGTCGTCTGGGGCCAGGACGACACGGCGTGGATCATCGATCCCGCCGCGCACGGCGGCCACCGCGAGACCGACCTGGCGATGCTCGCGCTGTTCGGCATCACGCACCTGCAGCGCATCCTCGACGCGTACCAGGAGGTCGCGCCGCTGGCCGACGGCTGGGAGGACCGCCTGGCGCTGCACCAGCTGCACCCGCTGCTGGTGCACGCCGTGATGTTCGGCGGCGGCTACGGCAGCCGCGCCGCCGACGCCGCCCGCTCCTTGCTCTAGGTGTCCCGGCGAAGCCGGCTGTCCGGTCGCTCACCCTTCGACGGAGTTGCCCGGAATCTCAGGCGTGCCTCAGGGCCACCCGGCAGACTGGGCCCATGCGCATACTCGTGGTCGACGACGATCGCGCCGTCCGTGACTCGATCCGGCGGTCGCTGGAGTTCAACGGCTACACCGTCGAGGTCGCCACCGACGGTGTCGACGCCCTGGCCCGCACGCCCCAGGTGCAGCCCGACGCGATCGTCATGGACGTCATGATGCCGCGGCTCGACGGCCTCGAGACGACCCGCGCCCTGCGCAACGCGGGCAACGACGTCCCCATCATCGTGCTCACCGCGCGCGACGCCGTGACCGACCGCGTCGACGGCCTCGACGCGGGCGCCGACGACTACCTCACCAAGCCGTTCGCGCTGGAGGAGCTGCTGGCGCGACTGCGCGCGCTGCTCCGGCGGGCGAGTCACTCGGCAGAGGCCGAGGACGAGGAGCCCCTGGCCTTCGCCGACCTCTCGCTCGACCCCGTGACCCGCGAGGTGCGTCGCGGCGACCGCGAGATGTCGCTGACCCGAACCGAGTTCACGCTCCTCGAGCTGTTCCTGCGTCGGCCCAAGCGCGTGCTGGAGCGCTCGTTCATCCTGCAGGAGGTGTGGGGCTTCGACTTCCCCACGACCGCCAACTCCCTCGAGGTCTACGTCGGCTACGTCCGGCGCAAGCTCGAGGCCGAGGGTGAGACGCGACTGCTCCACACGGTGCGTGGCGTGGGCTACGTGCTGCGGGAGACCCCGCCCTGATGGCCATCATGAGGGCGCTCGACCAGGGTCGTCGCGAGCTGGTCGGGACGGTCCACGAGCGCGTCCACCAGTGGACGCTGCGGGTGTCGCTCGCGGCGCGCGTGGCCACCCTCACGACCCTCGCGGTGGCGCTGACGCTCGGCAGCGTCAGCGCGAGCGTGTACCTCGTGGTGCGCGCCGAGCTCGTGGGCAACCTCGACGCCTCGATCCGTGACCGGGCCGAGCAGGCCGTCGCGTCCGGGTACACCCCCAGCTCGATCGATGCCCGCGACGCCGACCTGCTCGACGTTGCGGGCATCGAGATCTTCACGCTCCAGGGCGGCGCGTCGTTGACGAGCCTGACCAACAGCACCGAGGTCGACCTGAGCGACGCCGAGGTGGCCGTGTCCCTCGGTCGGGTCCCGACCTCGGCCCGGACCGCGATCGTGGGCGGGATGACGTACCGCGTCGTGGCCGTGCCCGCCGGTCCGGGATCGGCGCTCATCATGGTGCAGCCGATGGACTCGATCCAGCAGACGCTCGACCGCCTCGGCCTGATCCTCGTCATCACGACGCTCGCCGGCATGGCCGTCGCGGGCGCCGCGGGCTGGGCCGTCGCCACCAACGGCCTGCGTCCGGTCCGTCGCCTCACGCGCGCCGCCGAGCACGTCGCCCGCACCCAGGAGCTCAACCCGATCGAGGTCGTCGGACGCGACGAGCTGGCGCGCCTCACGACGTCCTTCAACCAGATGCTGCTGGCCCTCGACGCCTCGCAGGTGCAGCAGCGCCGGCTCGTGGCCGACGCCGGGCACGAGCTGCGCACCCCGCTCACGAGCCTGCGCACCAACGTCGAGCTCCTGACCCAGTCCAGCCAGGCCGGCCGGCCGCTGCGCGACGAGCAGGCGGTCGAGGTCATGACCGACATCCGCGCCCAGGTCGAGGAGCTCACGACCCTGATCGGCGACCTCGTCGAGCTCGCCCGCGACGAGCCGCTCCACCACGACCCCGAGCCGATGGACCTCGCCGACGTCGTCGCCCACGCAGTCGACCGCGTGCAGCTGCGGGCGCCGGCCCTCACGTTCGACGTCGACCTGGCCGCGTGGTGGGTCGAGGGCGAGCCGCGGGCCCTGGAGCGCGCCGTCACCAACCTGCTCGACAACGCCGCCAAGTGGAGCCCGCCCGACGGCACGGTCGAGGTGACGCTCGCCGAGGGGCTCGTCACCGTCCGTGACCACGGGCCGGGCATCGCCGAGGCCGACCTGCCGCACGTCTTCGAGCGCTTCTACCGCTCGAGCGAGGCCCGCACCCTGCCCGGGTCCGGCCTCGGGCTGTCGATCGTTCGCCGTGCCGCCGAACGCCATGGCGGTACCGTCGAGGTGGAGTCCCAACCCGGACGCGGAGCGACCTTCCGCATGTCGGTGCCGGGCAGCACCTTTTCGCCCTCTCACACGTCCGCCTCAGAGTCGTCTCAGTGATTCCGGAGATCCTGTCCTCATGAACGCACCGCACGATCCGTTCGGCGAGGACGCTCCGCGCCCCGCCACCGACCACGAAACCGCCTCGCCGTCCACCCCTGACGCGCCGAGGGTTCACGACGCGAGCGCCGCCGACAGCGTCCCGACGCGGAGCATCGACGCGAACGTCGTGCCCCCGCCGCCGCACGACGGCTCCGGCGAACCGCCGGTCGACCCCGCCAGCGCGGGAGCCCCGGCCACGACGTCGGTGCTGCCGGCCGGGTCCGTGGTGCCCGCGGCCCTGTCCACCGACACCCGGAGCGAGGGCGTGCCCCCGTCGGACTCCGGCTCGCACCTTCCTCCGGCGAACCCGCCCGCACCGCACGAGGACTCGTCCTCGGCCAGCAGCGGCGGCTCGGGACGCGGACGACGCGTCGGCAAGGCCGTCGGCGTCGGTGTGCTCGTCGCGGTGATCGCGGCCGGCGCGGGCTACGGCGGCGCCGCCCTGCAGGGCACCAACGACAACGGCACCACGGTGCCCGACAGCACCTCCGCCCTCGACGTCCCCGCCTCCGACGTCGAGCCGGCGCCGCAGGGTGACGTCGAGAAGATCGCGGCCGAGGTCATGTCGTCGGTCGTGCAGATCAACGTGCGCAGCGGTGACGAGGGCGGCTCCGGGTCCGGGGTCGTGCTCAGCTCCGACGGCGAGATCCTCACCAACAACCACGTGGTCGAGACCGCGGCCGAGGACGGCACCATCACGGTCGCGTTCAGCGACGGCACCAACGCCGAGGCCACGATCCTGGGTCGTGACCCCGTCACCGACCTGGCCGTCATCAAGGCCGACGGCGTCTCGGGTCTCAAGCCCGCCACGCTGGGCAGCTCCGCCGACCTGCGTGTCGGCCAGGACGTCATCGCGATCGGCTCGCCGTTCGGGCTGGAGAGCACCGTCACCACGGGCATCGTGAGCGCGCTCAACCGTCCGGTCGAGTCCAGCGACGCCTCGGGCGAGAACGCCACGGTGTTCCCCGCCGTCCAGACCGACGCCGCGATCAACCCCGGCAACTCCGGCGGCCCGCTGATCGACATGTCGGGCAACGTCATCGGCATCAACTCCGCGATCCGCACCAACTCGAGCGCGTCCGGCTCGATCGGTCTCGGGTTCGCGATCCCGGTCGACCTGGCGCGCAACGTGGCCCAGCAGCTCGTCGAGGGCAAGACGGTCGAGCACGCCCGCATCGGCGTGACCGTCACGCCCGCCACGGAGGAGGACGAGCTCACCGGCATCGGCGCCGAGATCCGTGAGGTCGAGGACGGCGGCGCCGGTGACGACGCGGGCCTGCAGGCCGGCGACATCATCACGGCGCTCAACGGCATCCCGGTCGCGAGCTCGAGCGCGCTCGTCGCGTCGGTGCGCGGTCACCAGCCGGGCGACGTCGTGGAGATCACCTACCTGCGCGACGGCAAGACCGAGACGGCCGACGTCACGCTCGACTCCGACGGCGGCGAGCTCTCCGAGGAGTGACCCTCACCCGTTCGCACCGTGAGCGGACCGCGGACTGGCCCGATCTCGACGAGATCGGGCCGTCCTGCGTCTGTCGGGTGTCGGTGCCCCTCACTAGCGTGAGCCCGTGACGTCCCCCTCGCCCTCCACCACCTCCCCCTCCACCGGCATCGCCGCACGCGACCTCTCCGTCGGGGCCCTGGCGGTCACGGTGGTGCTGTGGGCGTCGGCGTTCGTCGGCATCCGCGCCGTCACCGACACGTTCGACCCCGGCCCCCTGGCCCTCGGCCGGCTCCTGGTGGGAGCGGTCGCGCTCACCGCGCTGGTCCGGCCGTGGCGATTCCCGCTGCCGCACGGTCGCACCCTCGGCCTGGTCGTGGTCTACGGCGTCATGTGGTTCGGCGCCTACAACGTCGTGCTCAACGCCGGCGAGACCTACCTCGACGCGGGCACCGCGGCCCTGGTGGTCAACGTCGGCCCCATCCTGATCGCCCTGTTCGCGGGCTGGTTGCTGAAGGAGGGGTTCCCGAGGCCGCTGCTCGCCGGCATGGCCGTCGCGTTCGCCGGGGTGGCCCTCATCGCCGTCAGCACCCGCAACGGCGACGGCGTCGAGACGGCCAGCGCGGCCGGGGTGCTGCTGTGCCTGGCCGCCGCGGTGCTCTACGCCGTCGGCGCACTCACGCAGAAGCCCACGCTCGCCACGGTCTCGCCAGGGATGTCGGTCTGGATGGCGTGCAGCATCGGTGCGGTCGTCTGCCTGCCGTACGGGCCCGAGCTCGTGTCGGAGGTCGGCGACGCCGGCACGACCGACCTGGTCTGGCTCGTCTACCTCGGGGTGTTCCCCACCGCGATCGGCTTCACCACGTGGGCCTACGCGATGCGGCGACTCACCGCAGGGCAGGTGGCCTCCACGACCTACCTGGTGCCGGTCGTGGCCACGGGCATCTCGTGGGTCCTGCTCGGCGAGGTTCCCGCGGCCCTGGCGTTCGCCGGCGGCGCGCTCTGCCTCGCGGGCGTCGGCATCACCCGGTGGCGACCGCGCCGCACCGTGCCGACCCCTGCCTAGCGGCCGACGAGGTCCAGCACGAGCTCGCGCAGGATGCCGAAGCCGTTCTGGGTCAGCACCGACTCGGCGTGGAACTGCACGCCGCGGTAGTGCGGGCCCGCGATCAGGTGGATGTCGCCGGTCGGCTCGTCGCGCTCGACCGTGACGCCGGCCGGCAGACCGGCATCGGGCACCCGGGCCACGAACGTGTTGTAGAAGCCCACCGTCTCGGGGCGCCCGAGGACCTCCAGGCGGCTCTGCGTCCCCTGGAACACGATGTCCTTGAACACCAGGTCGAGCCCGATCCGGTGGGCGAGTGCCTGGTGGCCCAGGCACACCGCGAGGAACGGTCGCTCCGTGGCGAGCAGCTCGTCGACGACGCCGTGGATCACCGAGATCTTGGGGTCGTCGACATCGCGTGGGTCGCCGGGGCCCGGGCCGACCACGACGAGGTCGTAGCCGTCGAGCGCGCCGGGGGCGTAGGCGTCGTGGCGCACGACGTCGGTCGTCATGCCGAGCACGCCGAACACGTGCGACAGCATGTTGACGAAGTCGTCCTCGCCGTCGAGCACGACGACGCGCTTGCCCTGGAGCGTCGCCTCGGGTGCGGCGCCGGACTGGTCGGTGAGCCAGAACTGGCTCAGGCGCTGGTTGCGGGCGCCCAGCGCGATGAGCACGTCGTCCTCGCGGGTGAACGCGTCGTAGCCCTCGGTCGCCGCCGGCGCGGCGTCGACCAGGCCGAACGCGCTGAGGATGCCACCGGCCTTGGCCCACGTCTCGGCGGTCTCGTAGGCGGGGTCGGAGTCGCGCACGAGCGTGGCCCCGGCCGTGACCTTGAGCCGGCCGTCGACGCTCACGTCAGCCGTGCGGATCAGGATCGGCGCGTCGGCCCGCTGGCCACCGTCGGCGTCCCGGCCGATCAGCGCGGCGACGGAGGCGTAGTACCCGCGTCCTCCGGGCTCGTAGCGCGAGATCAGCCGGCAGGCGTTCTCGACGGGGCTGCCCGTCACCGTGGCGGCGAACATCGAGTCGCGCAGCACGTCACGCACGTCGCGGTCGGTACGGCCCGAGAGGAGGTACTCGGTGTGCACCAGGTGCGTCATGGGCTTGAGGTAGGGCCCGAGCACGAGGCCGCCCTCGTGGCAGATGTCGCACATCTGCTTGAGCTCCTCGTCGACGACCATGAACAGCTCGTAGATCTCCTTCTCGTCGCGCAGGAAGTCGAGCAGCGCGGTCTTGCGCTCGGTGTGCGTCTCGAGACCCCGGAGTCGGAACGTGCCGCTGATGGGGTTCATGCGGACCTCGCCGTGCTCCACGCTGACGTGCCGCTCGGGGCTCGCGCCCACGAGGTAGCGGTCGCCCGTGAAGATGCAGAACGTCCAGAAGGCGCCGCGCTCGCGCTCGAGCAGCCGGCGCAGCACCGTGAGCGCCTCGGCGTGACCCCACGACTCCAGCTGCGCGCGGTAGTGGCGGCCCACGACGAGGTTGGCACCCTCGCCCTGGCCGATCTCGTCGTCGATGATCTGCCGCACGACCTGCGCGTAGTCGTCGTCGCTCGTCTCGAACCCACCGCGGTCGGCGAACTCGACGGGCACGTCGGGCAGCTGCTCGAGCAGCTCGGCGAGGCTGATCTCGACCTGCAGGTCGGCACGGATCACGCTGAGGGGCGTGCCGTCCTGGCGCGCCTCGTAACCGCGCTCGCGCACCTGCGCGAACGGCACGAGCACGAGGTGGTCCCAGGTGGGGCCGGCAGGGGTCCCGGGCCCTGGGCGGGGAATGGTGGAGTCACCCTCCACGACCGGGACGTCGGCGAGCGACTCCACGTCGAGGCGCGGCCCGCCGATCAGCGTCACGGTGTCGGCCTCGCGCGAGCGGATCAGGGCGAAGGCCGGCTGGGCCAGGAGCTCGTCCAGCAGTCGGGTCATGGTGCTTCCTCACGGATTCGCCCGGGGCCCGGACGTGAAGAACGCCCAGCCCCGGTGCGAGGGGGGTCTGGGCGCGTACGACAGCAGTCCTCCTCTACGGGAGGGGCCACCACCGACGATCAAGCATGGAGCAGAGACTAGCGGATCCCCCCTGCAGCTCTCGGCGTGGTCGATTGCCAGACTGACGCCATGGACATCGACGTCGACCTGATCCGCCGCGACCTCGCGCAGCTCGTCAGCATCGACTCCGTCGGCGGGTCCGAGGGCGAGGTCATGGCCCAGCGCTGGAGCGCGGCCACCCTGCAGGGCCTGCGGCTCGACGTCGACCTGTGGCGCATCGACCTCGACGAGATGCGCGCCGACCCCGACTACCCCGGCGAGGAGGTCGAGCGTGAGGAGGCCTGGGGGTGCGTCGGTGTCTCCGGCGAGGGCACTCCGGCTCTGGTGCTGAACGGGCACCTCGACGTCGTGCCCTCGGGCGATCCGGAGTCGTGGACCGGCGCCGACCCGTGGCACCTGCACGAGGACGACGGCGTGTGGTTCGGGCGCGGCGTGTGCGACATGAAGGGCGGGGTCGTCGCGATCATCGCGGCGGCGCGGGCCGTGGCCGATGCCGGCGTCGAGCTCGTCCGGCCCTTCGCGGTGCACACCGTGATCGGTGAGGAGGACGGCGGCGTGGGCACGTTCGCGACACTGCGCCGCGGGCACACCGGCGACGCCTGCCTGATCGCCGAGCCGACGGCCCACCAGGTCGTGGCGGCCAACGCCGGTTCGCTGACGTTCCGCGTCGAGGTCCCCGGGCACTCCACGCACGGCTCGATGCGACCCACCGGCACCAGCGCGATCGACGTCTTCGAGGCGGTGCACCGGGCGATGCGCGAGCTCGAGGCGCGCCGCAACACCGCCCCCCCGGAGCCATTCACGGGCGTGCCGTGGCCCATCAGCGTCGGCATCCTGCGCGCGGGCGAGTGGGCCAGCACCGTGCCGGACCTCGTCGTGGCCGAGGGACGCCACGGGGTGATGCCGGGCGAGTCGTTCACCGAGGCGAAGGCTGCGTTCGAGCAGGCCGTGAGGCACGCCGACCACCTGTTCCTGCGTGAGAACCCCGCCGTCGTCACGTGGCCCGGCGGCCACTTCGCGGCCGGCGCGCTCCCCGGGAGCCATCCGTTCATCGGTGAGGTCTCGGATGCGCTCGGCACCTCGCCCGAGGTCGTCGGCGCCCCGTACGGGTCTGACCTGCGCCTCTACCAGGCGGCCGGCATCCCCACGGTGCAGTACGGCCCCGGTGACATCCAGCACGCCCACGCGGTCGACGAGCAGGTCAGCATCCACGACGTTGTCACCGCCGCCGAGGCCTACGCCCGCCTGATCCTCACCCGCTGCACCTGACCCCCCGGCTGCCCCTCGGGGATCGGGCGGTGAGTTACGCGCAGTTCGCTACGACGGGCGGTGAGCTGCGCGCAGTTCGTTGACCGTGAACTGCGCCTGACCCACCGCTCCCGCGGATTGTGGACAGCGGATCCGTCCACAGAGCCAGAAGTCAGGGACGCCCGGTGACATCGGCTCGTGGTGACGTGCTGGGATGCCGTCCCGACACGTGGTGCCCGCACCGCTCGCTCATCGACCCTTCACGCCCGAGGAGGCCGCGGCGCACGGGGTGACCCGACACGTGCTTCGAGGGGCGTCGTACCGGCGTCTGTTCCCTCGTGTCTGGGTGCACGTCGACCACGTCATGACGACCGGCGACTGGATCCTCGCGGCGCATCTCACGCTCCCGCGAGATGCGCGCCTGACCGGTATCACCCGGGTGCAGCAGCTCGGGCTCGACCACGGGTCTCAGTTTCCGCTGCACTTCGTCGTCGCCCGTGACCACCACATCGCGACCGACGGCATCATGCTGCACCGCACGGATCGCATGCCGTTCGCAGACGATCTCTCCGTCGTTCCCACCGCCGCCTTCATCGCCTACTGCTCCGAGGCCACCGTGCTGGACGCCATCATCGTCGGCGACTGGCTCCTGCGCGAGGACCACATCACTCTGCCCGGATTGCTCGAGCTCGCCCGGCACGACCACTGGCGTCACGGATCCGCCCAGGCGGTCTGGATCGCGCCCTACCTCGATGCACGGTCGGCGTCACCCGGCGAGTCGGAGCTCCGGGCTTCCGCCGTCTTCGCCGGCCTGCCCGCACCGGAGCTGAACGTCCCGCTCACGATCCGGGGCCGCACCGTCATCGTCGACCTGGCTTGGCTCCTTTGGAAGGTCATCGTCGAGTACGAAGGCGCGCACCACCAGGCCGACCGACGCCAGTATCTCCATGACATCGACCGCTACGGCCTCCTGCGCGTCATCGGTCTGGACTACCTCCAGGTCACCAAGGAACAGATGCGCAACATCATCGCCGTGATCACCAAGTTGCACGCCGCGCTCGTCGCTGGCGGCTACCCGGGCCCGGCACCCCAGTTCGGTCGTCACTTCCGCCGGCTCTACGGCCGCATTCCTGCCGCGCCAACACCCCGCGCCGTGCACGGGCGGTGAGTGGGGCGCAATTCGAGACCCACGAATGACGCCCGGGCCACCGCCCCGCCACACGAACGGCGCGTATCTCACCGCCCGCCCTACGCAGCGGGGGTTACTCGACGGTGTCGGGGCCGACGGGCGGGGCGTCGGTGGGCGAGTTGTCCGGGTCGACGGGGGCCTTCTCGGCGACCACGTCGGCGAGCGTGACGTAGTCCTGCGGCGTGATGGTGCCGCCGGGCGCGATGTCGACGATCTGGAGACCGACCGGACGACCGTCCTCGAACGTCACGAGCGTCATCTGGGCCTCGCGGCGCAGGCCCGTGCCGAGCGCGAACGCGTAGATCGCGCCGCCCGTGGTGCCCGTCGTGAGGGTGACGGTGGGGTTGCCGTCGTCGCTGATCACGACGTCAGGGCCAACCTGGCGGTGCAGGTGCCCCGAGAGGATCAGGTCGACGCACCCCGACTGCGCGAGATCGCGCGCCGACGCGGAGCTGTGCACCAGGGCGACCGCCACCTCGCCGTCGTCGCAGGCCGCCTCGGTCAACGCCTCGTCCTGCTGCTTGATCGCGGAGATGTTGTCGTCCTCGTCGCCCGTGTAGCCCTTCGTGAGGCCCGACGACCGGGGGTCGCTGTCGCCGATGAACCGGACGCCCTCGATCGTCGTCGGCTCGCCCTTGAGGAGCTGGAAGCCCATGTCCTCCATGTGATCGGCGATGTTGGAGCCCTGGTCGTGGTTGCCGGCGACCGCGACGATCGGCAGGTCGTCGAACTCGCGCGCGAGGGAGTTGATGCTGAACTCCTCCCACGAGGCCCCGTTGGAGGTGTCGTCGCCGAGGTCGAGCAGCATCGAGGCCTCGGCGTTGTCGGCGATCTGCCGGGCCGTGGGATCGATGGCGACGTTGTCGTGACGATCGGTCACGACGAGCGCCACGGTCTGGCCCTCGTCGGGGGTGCGGACCTCGACGTCCTTGGCGGTCTCGGCCAGCTTGTCGAAGAACGTGTTCGACTCCTGGTAGGTCCGGATGGCGCCCTCGATGAGCGACTCTCCGCTGCGCAGCGCCGCACCGTCGGAGACCTCGAGCCGCTCGATGCGGGGGTCGCTGGGCAGGTCGGGGAACACCTCCTCGAGGCTGACCCAGTCGACGTCGCGGTCGACCGAGCTGGGATCGGAGCGGTCGGCCACGACCAGACTGCCCACCACCACGACACCGACCGTGATGACGGCCAGCACCCGACGGGGCTGGGGCTGACGCGCCCCGGCGAAGATCTGCCCGCGACGCTCGCGTCCGATGCAGACCCACCCGGTCACGAGGACGGCCGCCAGGGCCACGGCCACGCCCGTGCCGCGCACGGCCGAGTCGATCCACATCTCGCGCATCGCTGCCTCGACGGCCGCGATCTCGCCCTCGGGCTGCGAGGCGATGACGGCATCGCGCGCAAGCAGCTCGTCGAGCGAGGCGACGTCGGCGTCGCCGAGCTGGATGCGGGCACCGATGCCGAACCGCGGGTCGTCGAGGGGCACCTTCACGAGCGGGAGCAGCGGGCCGAAGTCGGCGATGATCTCGCCGGAGTAGTCGGGCCGCAGGATGGCCTGGTGCGCCCCGATCGAGATGGATCGCTCGGAGGACTCGAACGTGCTGCGCGCGACCATCAGACCCACCGGGACCACCACAGCGAGCAGCACCAGGAGGGCGACCAGACGCGACATCACCGACCGCGGGACGGGACGTCGGAACTGGGGTCGTCGAAGTGTGGGCCTGAGTCTCACGCTGGCTCCTCCGTCCTCCACCGGGAGGTGCTCCCGACGGTCGTGAGCAATTGGGTGGCACGGGTCAGCACGACGTAGAACGTGCGCCACCCCGCCTCGGACTCGCCCACGAGGGCGTCGGGCTCGGCGACGACGACCGCGTCGAACTCCAGGCCCTTGGTGTCGAGGGCGTCGAGCAGGCGGAGCCGCTCGTGCGCGTCGAGCACGGGAGCCAGCTCGCGCTGCAGCGCGGCGCGCAGGGCCAGCGGCGCGACGACCGCGACCGAGCCCTCGACGCGACCGAGCAGCTTCTCGGCCTCCTCGCGCACCGCGGTGGTCAACCCGCCCGGCGGGACCTCGAGGTGGGCCGGCTGCTCGCCGGTGCGCCGCACGCCGTCGGCGAGGTCGGCGCCCGGGATGGCCCGGCGCGCGACGTCGGCGGCGAGGCCGTAGATCTCGGCGGAGTTGCGGTAATTGGTGGAGAGGCGGAAGCGGTGCTCGGGCTTGCCCTCGAGCGCTTCCAGGCGGGCCTGCTCGGCCTCGGCCGGAACCGGCCAGGACGACTGCGCGGCGTCGCCGACGATGGTCCAGCTGGCGTGGCGACCGCGGCGCCCGACCATGCGCCACTGCATCGGCGAGAGGTCCTGCGCCTCGTCGACGAGCACGTGCGCGTAGCCGTCGTCCTCGATCGAGCGGGTGGCTCGGCGGTCCTCGCGCTCGCTGCGCTCGAAGCTCATGAGCTGCTTGGGAACGTCGCCGTCGTCGTCGATCTGGGCCGGCACCTCGCCGAGCAGGTAGCGCAGCTCGTCGACGAGCGGGACGTCCTCGATGCTCGGCGTCTCGGCCTGCCACGAGGTCTTCAGCGCGTCGAGCTCCTCGCGGCGGAACGCACCGTGCGCGACGTCGGTGATGCGCTCGCGGAGGCTGCCCCACATCTCGACCGCGTCGCGCTCGGGCCACCAGGCCTCGACGAACGAGACGAAGCGGTGGTCGTCGACGAGCTCCTCGAGGAAGCCCTCGCGCCCCTTCTCGAGGGCCCGCTCGCCGTTGACCTGCTGCCAGAGCGCCTCGGCCAGCACCGCGGGCACCCGCGGCACGGCGCGGTTGTACGACGCCTGGTGCAGGAGGTGACGGCGCAGGCCGGCGAGGCGGCGCTCGTCGAGCCGCAGGACGTCGTCCTTGTAGAAGTAGCGGTACTCGGTGGGCTCGCCTGGGGCGGCCTCGGTGGCGAGGCGGCGCAGCACCCGCACCATGCGCTGGGAGCCCTTTGCCGCGGCGGCGACCGGCTCGTCGTGGCGGCCGGACTTGACGCCGTCGACGACCTCGCCGAGCGAGCGCAGGGTCACGCTGGTCTCGCCGAGGCTGGGCAGCACCCGCTCGATGTAGGCCATGAAGACCCCCGACGGGCCGACCACGAGCACGCCGCCGGACTCGAAGCGGCGCCGCTCGGTGTAGAGCAGGTAGGCCGCGCGGTGCAGGGCGACGACGGTCTTGCCGGTGCCCGGGCCGCCGCCGATGATCGTGGCGCCACGACTGGGCGCGCGGATGGCGTCGTCCTGCTCCTTCTGGATCGTGGCGACGACCGAGTGCATCGTGGCGTCGCGGGCGCGGGACATGCTGGCGAGCAGCGCCCCCTCGCCGACCACGACCATGTCGTCGGGGGCGGAGCCGGAGTCGAGGAGGTCGTCCTCGACACCGACGACCTGGCTGCCGGAGCAGCGCAGCACGCGGCGGCGGACGACGCCGGCGGGCTCGGCGGCGGTGGCCTGGTAGAACACCGAGGCGGCCGGGGCGCGCCAGTCGATCAGCAGGATCTCGCGCTCGGCGTCGCGCACGCCGATGCGGCCGATGTAGCGCCGGTCGCCCGACGCGAGGTCGAGGCGGCCGAAGACCAGGCCGTCGTGGGCGGCGTTGAGCGCCGTGAGCCGGCGCGTGGCCTGGAAGACCATGGCATCGCGCTCGACGAGACCGCCTTCGTGACCGACGTGCCCGCGGGCGTAGCCCTCCTTGACCAGGGCGCGTGCCACGTCGGCGGAGGCGTCGAGCCGCTCGTACACGGTGTCGACGTAGGACTGCTCGGACGCGATCTCGCGTTGGGCAGCAGCAGGTGAGGTCACCGGTCTCCTCAGACGTTCAGGGCGAGCAGTCCAGTGTAATCGCCGCGACCGACACCCGCGCCCACGACGGTCGAACGGTCTCGACCTGAGGTCGACCCGGCGCAGGACGCTCAGCGCTTGCGGCTGAGGAACGCGAGCATGGCCTCGCGCGCCTCGTCGCTGCCGAAGAGACGGGCCGACTGCTCGGCGACCTGGTCGCCCAGGGCGTCGATGCGGGCCACGAGGTCGTGGTTGAGCAGCACTTTCGTCTCACGGAAGCCCTGAGCGTGCCCCTGCGCGAGGTCGGCGAGCACCCCTGCGAGGGCGGACTCGAGGTCGCCGTCCGGCACGGCCCGCGTCACGAGTCCGGCGCCGACGGCCTCGGCGGCGGTGAACGTGCGTCCGGTGAGGAACACGTCGGCGGCGAACCGCGGCGCGAGACGCTCGAGCAGGCTGAGCGAGATCGTGGCCGCGGCGACCGCGATCCGCACCTCGGTCAGGGCGAACGTGACCGACTCCCCCGCGAGCACGATGTCGGCCGCACCCACGATGCCCAGGCCGCCGGCCCGCACGGGGCCACCGAGCACGACCACGACGGGCTTGACCGACGTGACGATCCGGCGTTGCAGGTCGACGATCGCCCGGGTGCCCTCCTCCATGCTCCCGCTCGAGGCCTCCGACAGGTCGGCGCCCGAGCAGAACACGCGGTGCGCCGAGCGGATCACGACGACCTTCGCGTCGGTGTCGCCCTCGGCGCTCGCGAGGTGCTCGCGCAGCTCGGTGACGAGCTGCCGGCTCAGCGCGTTGCGGTTGTGCTCGCTGTCGAGGGTGATGGTGGCGACGCCGTCGGCGACGTCCAGGTGCACGAGCTCAGACATGGGGATCCTTCGATCGGGCTGCCCACCGCTGATCGAGTTCGTCCCCGAGTAACGAGGGGCGAGTATCGAGATCGAGGTGACCGGGTCTCGATACGTCCGCTCGTTCCTCGCGGACACTCGACCAGCGAGGTGGGGGGCGGAGGGTTCGGTCAGTAGGACTTGGGCAGGCCGAGGGAGAACTGCGCCACGAAGTTGAGCGCCATCTCACGGCTGACCGGGGCGATGTTCGACAGCCGCGACGACGCCACGGCCTGCACGAGGCCGTACTCGTTCGCGAGGCCGTTGCCGCCGTGGGTCTGGATGGCCTGGTCGACGGCCTTCGCCGCCGCCTCGCCCGCCGCGACCTTGGCCATGTTGGCGGCCTCACCGGCGCCCATCAGGTCGCCTGCGGCGTACAGCGCCGAGGCCTTCTGCGTCAGCAGTCGAGACATCTCGACGTCGATGTGCAGACGCGCCAGCGGGTGCGCGATGGCCTGGTGCGCGCCGATCGGCTTGCCCCAGACCTCACGGTCCTTGGCGTACGCGACGGCCTTGCGGATCGCCCAGCGAGCCGTGCCGGTGGCCATCGAGGCGGCCATGATGCGCTCGGGGTTGAGTCCGGCGAAGAGCTGCTCGAGCCCGGCGTCCTCGGAGCCGATCAGCGCGTCGGCCGGGATGCGGACGTCGTCGAAGAACAGCGTGAACTGCTTCTCGGGGCTGATGACGCCCATGTCGATGACCTGCGCGGTGAAGCCCTCGGCATCGGTCGGCACCATGAACAGGGCCGGCTTGAGCTTGCCGGTCTTGGCATCGGAGCGACGCGCCACGACGAGCAGGTGGCTCGCCTCGTCGACACCCGAGATGTAGGTCTTGCGACCGTTCAGGACCCAGCTGCCGTCCTCGGCCTTCGCGGCGTTCGTGACGATGTTGTGCGAGTTCGACCCGGCGTCGGGCTCGGTGATGCTGAAGGCGTACGTCGCCGTGCCGTCGGCCAGGCCGGGCAGGTAGCGCTCCTTCTGCTCCTGCGTGCCGTACTGCGCGATGGTCGTGCCGACGATCGCCGGGCTGACCACCATGAGCAGCAGCGGGCAGCCGGTCGTGGCCAGCTCCTCGCACACCGCGGCGAGGTCGCCGATGTCGCCGCCGCCACCGCCGAACTCCTCGGGGATCGAGACGCCGAGGTAGCCGAGCTTGCCGGCCTCCTGCCACAGCTCGGTGGTCTTGCGTCCCTCCTTCGCGGCGGCGTAGAAGTACGACTCCCCGTACTTGGCGCCGAGCTGCGCGACGGCCTTGCGCAGCTCGCCCCGCTCGCGCGTCTCGCTGAAGGCGGCGGTGGGCGTCTCGGTGGTCACGGTCATTCCTGCTCCTCGGTCTCGATGACGGCCAGGACGGCGCCCGACTCGACCTGCTGGCCGGCGGACGCCGCCAGCTCGGTCACGACGCCGTCGGCCGGCGCCGCGATGGTGTGCTGCATCTTCATGGCCTCGAGGACCACGATCGTGTCACCCTTGGCGACCTTCTGCCCCGCCTCGACCGCGACGCTCATGACCGACGCCGGCATCGGCGCCAGCAGCGATCCCTCGGCCACCACGTCGGCCGGGTCCACGAACAGCGGCACCGGGACGAGGTCGAGCGAGCCGTGCGGGCCGTCGACGTCGACCCAGTCGGGCCCGATGGCGACGTCGTACGTCTCGGTCACCCCGTCCACCGCGAGCACGACGCGGCGGGGCTCGGCCGACACGACCTCGGCGACGTCGCTGGCGAGCCCCCGGATCGATCCGGTGTAGCTGACCGCCACCTCCTCGTCGCCGACCAGGAACCGGCGGACGCGCGGCTGGCTCGAGACGCTGCGGAACGCCGTGGGGATGCGCGACTGCACCCGTGCCGTCGTGGACGCGAGCCGCGCCTGGGCGAGCGCACCGGCGAGCACCAGACGCTCCTTCTGGTCGCCCGTGAGCGTCGGCGCCGTCCAGGCCTCGATCCGCTCGGGCAGCAGCGCGGTGTGCACGCGGCCGGCGACGAACTCGTCGTCGGCCAGCACGCCCCGCAGCAGGTCGCGGTTCGTCACGAGTCCGTGCAGGCGGGTGCGACGCAGGGCGTCGTCGAGCTTGCGGATCGCGGTGCGCCGGTCGTCGCCGAACGCCACGACCTTGGCGATCATCGGGTCGTAGAAGTGCGACACGACCGAGCCCGACTCCACCGCGGAGTCCGAGCGCACCCCTTCGGGCACCTCGAACGTGCGCAGCAGGCCGGTCTGCGGCGACCAGTCGTCGGCGGCGTCCTCGGCGTACAGGCGGACCTCGACCGAGTGACCGACCGGGCCGCTCGGGGCCTCCCCGAGCTCGCCACCCTCGGCCACCGTGATCTGCGCCGCGACCAGGTCGACCCCGAAGACCTGCTCGGTCACGGGGTGCTCGACCTGCAGACGCGTGTTCATCTCCAGGAAGAACGGTCTGGCCTCGTCTCCGGTCCCTGCCACCAAGAACTCGACCGTGCCGGCGCCGACGTAGCTGACGGCTTCCGTCGCGTTCCGGGCCGCCGTGTGCAGCGCCTCGCGCGTGGTGTCGGACAGGTTCGGCGCGGGCGCCTCCTCCACGACCTTCTGGTGGCGCCGCTGGATCGAGCAGTCGCGGTCGCCGAGGATCCAGATCGTGCCGTGGGTGTCGGCCATGACCTGCACCTCGACGTGGCGCGCGGTCGGCAGGTACGGCTCGACGAACACGGTGCCGTCTCCGAAGGCCGACTCGGCCTCCGAGCGCGCCACCGCGAGCTCGCGCTCCAGGTCCTCCGGCCGCTCGACGACGCGCATGCCGCGACCGCCGCCACCGGCGGAGGCCTTGACCAGCAGGGGGAAGTCGCGGGCCGTGGCCGTGGCCGGGTCGACCTCGAGGATCGGCACGTCGGCCGCCGCCATGAGCTCCTTGGCGCGGATCTTGCTGCCCATCGCCTCGATCGACTCCGGTGTGGGGCCGATCCAGGTCAGGCCCGCCTCGCCCACGGAACGCGCGAACTCGGCGTTCTCGGAGAGGAAGCCGTAACCGGGGTGGATCGCGTCGGCGCCGGCCGATTTCGCGGCGGCGAGCACGAGGTCGCCGCGCAGGTAGGTCTCGGCAGCCGAGTTGCCGGGCAGGTGCACCGCGACGTCGGCCTCGCGCACGAAGGGCGCCTCGGCGTCGGCGTCGGAGTAGACCGCGACCGTGCGGATGCCGAGGTCGCGGCACGTGCGGAACACGCGGCGGGCGATCTCGCCGCGGTTCGCGACCAGGACGCTGCGAATCATGAAGGAGCTCCTTGGGAGGTGTGGACGGGGGCGGTCGCGTGCGTCAAAGCCGGAACACCCCGTAGCCGTCGGTGCCCTTGATCTCGTTGTTCGCGATGACCGACAGGCAGATGCCGAGGATCGCGCGGGTGTCGCGCGGATCGATCACGCCGTCGTCGTAGACCAGGCCCGAGGTGAAGTACGAGATCGACTCCTTCTCGATCTGCGCCTCGATCATGGAACGCATCTGCGCGTCGGCCTCCTCGTCGTACGGCTGGCCCTTCGCCTCGGCCGCGCCGCGCGCGACGATCGAGATGACGCCCGCGAGCTGCTGCGGGCCCATGACCGACGACTTCGCGTTGACCCAGCTGAACATGAAGCGCGGGTCGTACGCCCGGCCGCTCATGCCGTAGTGGCCCGCGCCGTAGGAGGCTCCCATCACGACCGACAGGTGCGGCACCGTGCTGTTGGAGACGGCGTTGATCATCTGCGCGCCGTGCTTGATGATGCCGCCCTGCTCGTACTCCGCCCCGACCATGTAGCCCGTCGTGTTGTGCAGGAAGAGCAGGGGTGTGTCGATCTGGTTCGCGAGCTGGATGAACTGGGTGCCCTTCTGGGCCTCCTCGCTGAACAGCACGCCCTGCGCGTTGGCGAGGATGCCGATCGGGCGCCCGTGCAGCTGCGCGAAGCCCGTCACGAGGCTCGAGCCGTAGAGCGGCTTGAACTCGTCGAACTCGCTCCCGTCGACGAGGCGCGCGATGACCTCGCGCGGGTCGAACGGGATCTTGAGGTCGGTCGGGATGATGCCGAGGAGCTCCTCGGGGTCGAGGGCCGGCTCGGCGTAGTCGGCGACGGCCTCGGGGCCGCGCTTGCGCCAGTTGAGGCGTCGGATGATCTGGCGGCCCAGACGGATCGCGTCGTGCTCGTCCTGCGCCAGGTAGTCGGAGAGTCCCGAGATCCTCGAGTGCATCTCGGCGCCACCGAGCGACTCGTCGTCGGACTCCTCGCCCGTGGCCATCTTGACCAGCGGCGGACCGCCGAGGAACACCTTCGCGCGCTCCTTGACCATGACGATGTAGTCACTCATGCCCGGCACGTACGCACCGCCGGCGGTGGAGTTGCCGAAGACCAGCGACACGACGGGGCGGCGGTCGGCCGAGGACCGGGTGATGTCGCGGAACCCGCGGCCACCCGGGATGAAGATGTCCTTCTGGTTCGGCAGGTCCGCGCCGCCGGACTCGACCAGGTTGATCGAGGGCAGCCGGTTCTCGGCGGCGATCTGCGCGGCCCGCTGGGTCTTGCGGATCGTGAACGCGTTGGTGGCGCCGCCCTTCACCGTGGGGTCGTTCGCGACGATCATGCACTCGACGCCCTCGACGACGCCGATGCCCGTGACGACCGAGGCGCCGACGGTCTGCCCCTGCCCCCAGCCGGCGAGGCTCGAGAGCTCCAGGAACGCACTGTCGGGATCGATCAGCAGCTCGATGCGCTCGCGCGCCGTGAGCTTGCCGCGCTCCTTGTGGCGCTGGACGTACCGCTCACCACCCCCGGCCAGCGCCTGCGCGTGCTGCGCGGCGAGGTCGGCGACGCGCTCGAGCATCGAGTCACGGTTGGTCACGAAGCCCGGGTGGTCCGGGTCGACGGCTGTCTTCAACGGGTGCTCCTTCTGAAGCGGTTCTGTGGGCTGAGGTGAGTGACCGGCTGCCGCACCGGTGGTCGAGTGCCGGCGAGGAACGAGCCGGTGTATCGAGACCTCAGTAGCCGAGCAGCTTGGCGGCGAGGTCGCGCATGACCTCGTTGGCACCGCCGCCGATGCCGAGGATGCGCGCGTCGCGGTAGTGACGCTCGACCTCGGTCTCGCGCATGTAGCCCATGCCGCCGAAGACCTGCACGGCCTCGTGCACGACGTGCTCGGCGCACAGCACGGCCTGGTCCTTGGCCACGACGGCCTCGAGGATCATCGACGGGTCGGCCTTCGAGGCGACCGTGGAGCGCTCGACGGCCTGACGGGTCAGCGCCTTCGCCGCGGCGGTGCGGGCGTGCATGTCGACGAGCTTGTGGCGGATGACCTGGCGCTTGATGAGCGGCTGGCCGAACGTGTGGCGCTCCTTGGCGTAGGCGACCGCGAGGTCGAGTGCGCGCTCGGCGGTGGCGTAGCCCTGGATCGCGAGCCACAGGCGCTCGCTCACGAACTGCTGGGCGATCTGGTAGAAACCGCTGTTCTCCTCGCCCACCAGGTTGCCCACCGGCACGCGGGCGTCCTGGAAGGACAGCTCGGCGGTGTCGGAGCAGTGCCAGCCGAGCTTGCGCAGGCGGCGGCTGACGGTGAACCCCGGGGTGTCCTTGTCGATCACGAGCAGGCTGACGCCCTTGTGGCCCTCGCCGCCCGTGCGCACCGCGGTGGTCACGAAGTCGGCGCGCACGCCGGAGGTGATGAAGATCTTGGCGCCGTTGACGACGAAGTGGTCGCCGTCGCGCACGGCCTTCGTGGTGATGCCGGCGACGTCGGATCCGCCGCCGGGCTCGGTGATACCGAGCGCGCCGATCATCCGGCCGTCGAGCGTCGGACGCACGTAGCGGTCGATCAGGTCGGTGTTGCCGGAGTCGATGATGTGCGGCAGCGCGATGCCATGCGTGAACAGGCTCGCCTGCAGGCCGCCGGAGCCGCCGCCCGCGAGGGTGGCTTCGGTGACGATCGCGGCGTCGACCGCGTCGCCACCCTCACCGCCGACCGACTCGGGGTAGCCCACGGCCAGGAACCCGGCCTTCGCGGCGTCGACGTGGAGCTGGCGCGGCAGCTCGCCGTCGTCCTCCCACTGCGCCATGTTCGGGGCGATCTCCGCGCGCGTGAAGTCCTCGACGACCTTGCGCAGCGCCTTCCGCTCGGGGGTCTCCCACGCGCTCACGCCGGTGAGGTTCGGGGCTTCGGTGAGCGTGTCAGTCATGAATCAGACCTCCGGGATCAGGGTGGTGGGGACGGTGACGACGCGGGCGCGCAGCCACTCGCCGACGGCCTTGGCCTGCGGGTCGAGCCGGGTCGACGAGGCGACCCCCTCGCCGAGCAGGCCGTGGACGATGACGTTGACCGCGGCGATCCGCGGCAGCGGGTGGACCTCGACCTCGAGCGGTGCCGCCTCGGGCAGCAGCTCACGGACGCGGTCGGGGGTGAGCTCGGCCGCGAGCCAGGCGTACGCGGCGTCACGGTCGGGGTGGTCGGCCGGGATCCAGACGCCGATGTTGGCGTTGCCGCCCTTGTCGCCCGACCGGGCGAAGGCGACCTCGCCGAGCGGGACGGCGCGGACCTCGCCGTCGACGGGGGGTGACGCCGGCGACGGCTCCTCGCGGCGAGCCAGCGGGTCGAACGGCGCCGTGTCCGTCGGCGGCGCGATGTCGACGCGCGTGCCGTCGGCCAGCACCACGACGTGCGGCACGGTGTCCTGCGGCACGTACGCCGCCCGGTACTCGCCGAACGGGGCACCCTTCGACGGGGGCGCCATCAGGTAGAAGCCCGGGTACGAGGCGAGCGCGACCTGGACGGCGGCGTCGCTGAACGCGCGACCGACCGGCTCGGAGCGGCTGCTGCGCACGTGGCAGTGCAGCACCGACGTGGCCTGCGCCTGGGTGGCCGGGTCGAAGACGTCGGTGCGGTCGAGGTGCCACTCGACCTCGTCGGGGGCGTCGGCCGCGAGGGCGGCGTCGATCTGGGCCCGGATCCAGGCGGCCTTGGCCGGGATGTCGAGCCCCGTGAGCTGGAAGGCCACGGTGTTGCGGAAGCCGCCGAGCGCGTTCAGGCAGACCTTGGTGGTGGGCGGCGGGGGTGACCCCTGGACGCCGCTGATGCGGACCCGGTCGTCGCCCTCCTGCGTCAGCTCGATCGTGTCGAGGTGGGTCACGACGTCGGGGTTGGCATAGGTCGGGCCCTGGATCTCGTAGACGAGCTGCGCCGTGACGGTGTCGACCGTGACGGACCCGCCGGCTCCCTCGTGCTTGGTGATGACCGACGAGCCGTCGGCGTCGATCTCGGCGATCGGGAAGCCGAGGGGCGCGCTCAGGTCGAGGGCGCGGAAGCCGCTGTAGTTGCCGCCGGTGGCCTGCGTGCCGCACTCGATGACGTGGCCCGCGACGACCGCACCGGCGAGGGCGTCGAGGTCGTCGGGCTTCCAGCCGTGCGCGTGGATCGCGGGGCCGACGACGACGGAGGCGTCGGTGACGCGGCCTGTCACGACGATGTCGGCGCCGGCGTCGAGCGCCGCGGCGATGCCGAACGCGCCGAGGTAGGCATTCGCGGTGATGACCTCACCGAAGCCGAGCTCCTCGGTGCGCTGGCGGAGATCGTCGCCCTCGACGTGCGCGACGTTGACCTCGATCCCCTGCTCCTGCGCGGCCGCCCGGAGGGCGTCGGCCAGGCCCGCGGGGTTCACGCCGCCGGCGTTGGCGACGATCTTGACGCCCTTCTCCTGCGCGAGCGCGAGGCAGTCGGTGACCTGGCGCAGGAACGTGCGGGCGTAGCCACGGTCGGGATCCTTGAGCTGGTCGCGCCCGAGGATCAGCATCGTCAGCTCGGCGAGGTAGTCGCCCGTCAGGTAGTCGAGCTCGCCGCCCTCGAGCATCTCGCGCATCGCGGAGATGCGGTCGCCGTAGTAGCCGGAGCAGTTGCCCACGCGAATCGTCACGCTGGCATCGTGCCCCGTTCAGAACAAACAGTCAACCCTGATTGTTTGTTTCTCCACCGCTTGGCACGCCAGCTGGTGACATCCCACGGCACCTGTGCCGTGGGATGTCACGAGTTACGGAGTGAACTCCGTAACTCGACCGTCAGGTGACCGGCGGCAGTGGCCCCGCTCGCCGGTCCGTGGCCGCTTGTCGTGCACCGCGGGCAGCCTGCAGGAGACGAGTGCTTACCTGTCCGCCAGCCGCACGGGGTCGTTGCCGGGCAGGCCGGCGAAGGTCTGGATGACGTCGAGCCAGCCGTCGGCGGCGTCGCCCTCGGCCCGGACGTCGACGTCGTCGCGGTGGCGGCGGCGGGTGGCCAGGAGCGCGAAGTCCCAGGCGTCGCCGGTGACGCGATCGGCAGCGTCCTCCGGACCCCACGTCCAGAGCCCGCCCGAGGGCGCCGTGAGCTCGACGCGCACCTCGGCGGCCGGGGCCTCGAGACCACGCATCAGGTAGGCGAAGCCGCGGGTGCGGACCCCGAGGTGGCAGACGTTGCGGACGCGATCGGTCCGCGGCACCTCCAGGCCCAGCGCCTCGGCGACGTCCTGACCGTGCGCCCACGTCTCCATGTGCCGCGCGGTCGCCATCGAGGTTGCGCTCATGGGCGGGCCGAACCACTCGATCTTGGTGCCCGACGGCACGGCCGCGAGCGCGTCGGACAGGCGGTGCCGGGAGTCGCGCCAGTGGTGCAGCAGCGAGTCGGGCGCGATCTCCACGAGCCGCTCGGTCTCGCTGTCGACGAAGCCCGTCGGGTCCTGCTGCGCGACGTGCTGCAGCAGCTTCCACTCCTCGCCAGCGGCGATCGCGGCGAGGCTGGCCCGGTCGGTCCAGAGCAGGTGCGCGACCTGGTGGGCCACGGTCCAGCCCTCGGGGGTCGTGACGGTCTCCCACCCGGCGTCGTCGAGACCGGCGACCCAGCCGTCGAGCTGCTCGCTCTCGGCGACGAGGTCGGCGACCACGGGGTTGGTCGGGGTGGGGTTCGTCGGGGTGGGGTCGGCCATCTCAGGTCTCCAGCTCACGGTCGAGGGTGTCGGCCCAGGCGTCGAGGATCGACGCCCGTCGGGCGCTGTCGTCGGTGAGCGACGCGGCCAGCCCGAGGCCGCGCGCCAGGTCGAGGGTCGCCTGCACGTGCTGGCGGTTGCGGCCCCGGCTCTCGTCGACGCCGAGCAGGGCCAGGGTGTAGGCGTGTGCGTCCCGTCCGAAGCGCCGCTCGAGGGGCACGACGGCGTCCCGCAGGACGGCATCGGTGCGGGCCGCGACCCAGAGCTCGAGCGCCGCGAAGAAGACCGGCGACACGTACTGGGCCGCGATCAGGTCGAGTGCCGCGCGGGTGCGTCCCTGCGCCGGCAGGTCGGCCGCCGACTGCGCCAGCTCGAGCCGCCGCCGTTCGGTCAGGTGCTCCACGGCCGCGACGACCAGGTCCTGCTTGGTCGGGAAGTGGTGCAGCTGCGCTCCGCGGCTCACGCCGGCGCGCTGGCTGACCACGGTCGTGGTGGTGCCGGGCCAGCCGAGCTCCACGAGGCACTCGACGGTCGCCTCCATGAGCCGCAGCCGCATGACCCGGGTGCGCTCCCCCTGCGGCACGCGAGCCGCCGGTTCGAGGTCGGGCGCGACGGCCGGGTCGTCGGTGTGGGGGGTCGCGGACACCCCCACAGCATGGAGAGACCCGCAGAAACAGTCAACCCTGCCGGTTTCTGGTGTCGATCCTGGCGCCCGATCGTGGCTATTCTTCGGGCAGTCGCAGCAGGGGGCTGCGTCCGGGGCGGCCTCGGCCGCCCGTCGCCGACACCGTGGGGATCCATCGATGAGCACCTTGCCTCCGCCGCCCGGCGCACCGGGACCCGAGACCAGCGCCGGCAGCGGCACCCTGCCGCCCCCGCCCGGCGGCAGTGACGGGGCCACTGCCTCGGGCGGTCCCCCACGACGCAGCCGGCGCGGCCTGAAGATCGGCATCGGCGTGCTCGCGCTGGCGCTCGTCGCCGGTGCCGCGATCGGTGTGGTCGCCTACACCAAGCTCAGCGGCGGTGGACCTCAGCCGGCCGACGTCCTGCCGGCGAGCACGGTGGCCTACGTGCGCCTCGACCTCGACCCGTCCGCGAGCCAGAAGATCGCGCTGCTGGACCTGATCAACCGTGTGCCCGAGGTCCGCCAGGAGCTCGGCCTCGAGGACGTCGACTCGCAGGCCGATCTCCGTGAGGTAGCGTTCACCGACTGGTTCGGCCTCGAGGACGCCTGCGGCGTCGACTACGAGGACGACGTGAAGCCGTGGATCGGCGAGCGGGTGGGCCTGGGCCTGATCGGCAGCTTCGAGATCACCGACGACGAGGACGAGACCGAGCGGAGCATCGCCGAGAACTCCGTCCTCGTCCTCCAGGTCACCGACGAGGACAAGGCCCGCGCGGGCATCACGAAGCTCGTCGAGGAGTGCGGCGTGCTCGAGGACGTCGCCGGCGAGCTCGGCGACGACCTCGACGAGCCGGGCATCGCGTTCCGCGACGGCTATGCGCTCGTGACCATCTCCCCCGACAGCGCCGAGGCGGTCGACGCGGCCGCCGGCGAGGGCACCCTCGGCGGCGACAACGAGAAGTTCAGCGACGACATGGACACGCTCGGCGAGGACGGTGTCGCGTCGGTCTGGTACGACCAGGGCGCCCTGTTCGAGAAGGCCCAGGAGGCCATCGAGGAGCTCGGCGACGACGCCCCCGCCGACATCGAGGCGTTCCTCGAGGCCTACGAGATCCTCGACACCGCGGCAGTCACGGTCCGCGCCACCGACGACTCGCTCGAGGCCGCCGGCGTCACGACGCTCACCCGCGACCTCGACACGCCCGACGAGGACGGCATCGCGGGCCTGCCCGAGGACACCCTGATCGGGGCGTCCCTGGTCGGCGGCAGCCAGTTCGCCGACAACATCTGGAGCTCGATCCTGCCCCTGGGCGAGCTGTTCTTCGCCTTCGAGGCGATCGATGAGTGCTTCCCCGGCGACGAGCCCGACGCCGTCGAGCCCGATGCCAGCCCGGTGCCGGAGCCCGAGCTCGAGCCGGTCGATCCCACGGTGCCGGCGCCGCCCGAGCCGGTCGATCCGGGCACCGCGATCCCCGAGGAGGAGGAGGACTTCCAGGAGTGCACTCCCCCGACGTTCGACGACGCCCTGGAGGACTTCGAGGACGAGACCGGACTCACCCTGCCGGAGGACCTCGGGACGCTGCTCGGTGACGAGCTGAACATCTACGTCGGGTCCGACGGCCTCGACGACCTGGACCGCGCGCGGGACCTGGACGACCTGCTCGACACGGTCAAGGCCGGGATCGAGATCACGTCCGACGGCGACGTGGTCGGCGTGCTGGAGTCGCTGGTCGACTACGTGGGGATCGACCTCGACATCACCGAGACCGACGACGGCGCCATCATCGCGACGAACGACGACGCGGCCGAGACGCTGGAGTCCGACGACGGCCTGTCCGGGTCCGAGGCCTTCGGCTCCGTGATCGGGGAGCACGACCGCCCGCTCGGCGGGCTGTTCGTCGACATCGGCGGAGTCGTCGAGGGGCTCAAGGCGGCCGGTGCGCCGTCGGACCTCACGGACGACGTGTCGTTCCTGCGGGCGTTCGGCCTCGCGGTCTGGCTCGAGGCCGACGACGCGGTCGGCTTCAGCGCCAAGCTCAGCTTCAACCCGGAGGACTGACGCCACCACGCAGAGCCGCGCCACCCGTTGGTGGCCACCCCGCTGGTCGAGTGCTCGGCGAGCCCTGGCGAGCCGGCGTATCGAGACCCGGTCAGGTGCAGGCACCCCTCAACCACCGGCCGGTCCCACCGAGATCCTCCACCTGACCGGGTCTCGATACGCTCCGGCCGCGGGCGGCCTACGCACTCGACCAGCGAAGTGGTGCAGCACTCGACCAGCAGGTGGGTGGCTAGCCCCGGCGCCAGAACTGCCACCAGCGGCGGGGGGCCGGCCCGGCCGCGGTCCGCGGACCGGGGCCGGGGACCGCGGCACCCACGACGTAGCCGTCGACGGCTGCGGCCTCCGGCGAGCCCTCCGACACGACCTCGCCCGTGAGGGGCTCGGCCGACACGTGGTCCTGGTCGGTGAGCGGCGCCTCGTCGGCGACCTCCTCGCCCACGGCGAGGCGGACGAAGCGTCCGGCGAGGCGGACCGCCTCGCGGCTCTCCTCGAGCACGTCGACCACCACCGGGAACGCGTGCACCTGGCCGCGCCACAGGTGGGTCTCGACCTCCACGCCGCGGGCCGAGAGCTGCACGGCGAGGGCCTCGACCTCGGGCCGGAGGATCTCGTCCTCGACCGCCACGAGGAACGTCGGCGAGTCGATCAGGTGGACCGCGTCGAGCGGGGAGTCGAAGCCCTCGATCGCGCCCTCCTCGGGCATCCACCGCCGGCGGACCGTACGGATCTTGCGCAGCGGCAGGTAGGCGTCGTTGACCCGGCTGACGCGCTCGATGCCCTCCTTGTCGACGCGATCGGGGTCGAGGCTGAGCAGCGGCGAGAAGCCGACGATGGCGGCCGGGCGCGGGAGCCCGCGACTGGTCGCCAGCTCGGCGACCTTCATCGCGAGGTACCCGCCGGCGGAGTCGCCGGCCACGACGAGCTTGCCGGGGTGGGTCGACTCGGTGGCCAGGGCCTCGTACGCCGTGATGGCGTCGCTGACGGAGTCGGCCACGGCGCCGTGCGGCAGCTGCACGTAGTCGACGGAGATCACGGTGCCGCCGGTCGTGAGCGCCAACCGCTCGCAGACGCGGCGGTGCGTCTCGATGCTGCCGGAGAAGAAGCCGCCGCCGTGGAAGTACAGGACCGTCACCTCGCTCGGGGGCCCGTAGCGGTGGTTCATCGCCTCCGCGGGGACCCCCCCGAGGCTGAGGACCGCGCGGTCGACGTGCTCCGACCGGGGTCGCTTCGCGGAGAGCGCGTCCAGGCGGTGCACGAGCGCCAGGGTGTGATCGGTGAAGGGGAGCAGCACCAGCATGGGCTTGGCGACCAGGCGCAGCCCCCGCGCCAGCACGCGGGCCCGCAGGGTGGGCGTCTCGTGCACGATGGC
Source organism: Aeromicrobium sp. Sec7.5 (assembly GCF_036867135.1). Lineage (NCBI taxonomy): Bacteria > Bacillati > Actinomycetota > Actinomycetes > Propionibacteriales > Nocardioidaceae > Aeromicrobium > Aeromicrobium sp. Sec7.5. The sequence continues at coordinate 111,790 of NZ_JBAJIJ010000003.1, forward strand.
CTGCTCGTGCACGACCTGCAGGGGCCCGCGACCTCGACGCACCACGCGCAGAGCGCCGTCGCGGGGCGCGTCGGTGCGCTCCCACACGCTGGTCTGGCGATTCTTGAACTCGGCACTCATGACCTTCACGGTAGCCACCTGTCGCGTCGGAGCACGGATCCAGGGACGTATCTCACACGTCTGGACGACCATGTTTGCGCAGGTCAGGCGTGGGAACGGAGCCGTCACCCCTTGCGGGATACCGTCGGTATCTGGGACCGTGAAGCCATGAACGCTGTGACCGGCACCACGTCCGGGGTTTCGCGCGCGCCCGACGCCCACGTCCACGACGCCGTCATCGTGGGGGCCGGATTCGGAGGCATGGGGGCCGCGATCGCGCTGCGCCAGCGCGGGCGGCGCGACGTCGTGATCCTCGAGCGCGAGGACGACCTCGGCGGCACGTGGCACGTCAACCGGTACCCGGGCATCGCGGTCGACATCCCGTCGTCGACCTACTCGTACTCGTTCGCGCCGAATCCGTACTGGTCACGCCTGTACGCACCCGGCGCCGAGCTCAAGAAGTACGCCGACCACGTGGCGGCGCTGTACGAGCTGCGGCCGTCCATGCGCTTCGGCGTCTCGGTCGAGCGCGCGGCGTGGGACGAGGCCGGCGGGGCCTGGGTCGTCACGCAGAGCGACGGCGCCACGGTCCGCGGTCGTCTCCTGCTGACCGCCACCGGGTTCCTGTCGCAGCCCCGGTTGCCCGACATCCCCGGCGTCGAGACGTTCGCCGGGAAGGTCATCCACACCGCCGCCTGGGACGCCGACCACGACCTGACCGGCGAGGACGTCGCCGTCATCGGCACAGGCGCCACCGCGGTGCAGCTCGTGCCCGAGGTCGCCCGCGTGGCCCGCCACCTCACCGTCTACCAGCGCACCGCGATCTGGGTGACGCCGAAGCTCGACGGTCCGGTCCCCCGCGCGGTGCAGCGACTCTTCGCGGCCGTCCCCCTCACGCAGCGTGTCGCACGCGGCGTGGGCAGCGCGGTGCTCGAGGCGATCATGGTGACCGGGGTGCTCCGGTACGAGCGGTTCAGCTCGTTCAACCGCGCTGCCGCATCGGCCGCGACGCGCCACCTCCACCGCCAGGTGAGCGATCCGGAGCTGCGCCGCAAGCTCACCCCCGACTACTCGTTCGGCTGCAAGCGGCCCACCTTCTCCAACACGTACTTCCCGACGTTCACCCAGCCGCACGTCGACCTCGAGACGACGTCGATCGCGCACGTCGACGAGCGGGGCATCGTCACGACCGACGGCCGCCGGCGCGACATCGACACGCTCGTGCTGGCGACGGGATTCGACCTGTGGGACGCCAACTTCCCGGCGTTCACGATCGAGGGCACAGGCGGCAAGGACCTCGGCGCGTTCTGGCGCAGCGAGCGCTTCCAGGCGTACGAGGGCGTCAGCGTGCCGGGCTTCCCGAACTTCTTCAGCCTCAACTCGCCGTGGTCGTACTCGGGCCTGTCGTACTTCACGACGATCGAGTCGCAGATGAAGCACATCGACCGGCTGCTGACCGAGGTCGACCGCCGGGGCGCGAGCCGCTTCGAGGTCACCGAGGAGGCCAACGCGCGGTTCCTCGCTCAGGTACGCCGCCAGGTGGGCAGCTCGGTCTTCGCCCACGGCAGCTGCGGCACGTCGCGCAGCTACTACTTCAACCAGCACGGCGAGGCCACGCTCCTGCGCCCGACCTCGACCCTCAACGCCTTCCGCGAGGCCGGCCGCTTCCCCCTCTCCGACTACGACCTGGCCTCCTAGAGGGGCCCGCTCGCGAGAGACTTTGTTGGTGGTCAGGAGAGACTTCGTGCCAACAAACTCTCTCCTGTGTACACACAAACTCTCTCGCGAGCGGTACGTGAGCCGGGGGCGTCGATAGGGTCGGGAGCATGGTGACGCTGGCGGACCTGCAGGTGACGAGGCTCGGGGAGTGCACGGTCCCGTCGCCGCTCGCGTCGTACGTCGGCGGGCGGGCCACGAACCAGTACTACGTCGGCGAGGACGACCGCATCCTGTTCGACGACACCGTCGAGCTCGTGCGCGCCCGCGGGCTGCCGCTCGACGAGATGCCCTCGTTCGAGACCGGCGGACCGCGCGCCGACATCTACTTCGAGCCCAGCAAGACTCGTGTCGGCATCGTGACGTGCGGAGGGCTGTGCCCGGGCCTCAACGACGTCATCCGTGCCCTCGTGCTGGAGCTGCACGAGCACTACGGCGTGACCGACGTGACCGGCTTCCGCAACGGGTTCGCCGGGCTCGTGCCCGAGCACGGGCTCAGCCCGATCCATCTCACACCGGAGTTCGTGCAGACGATCCACGAGCGCGGCGGCACGGTGCTCGGCTCCTCGCGCGGCGCGCAGGACGTCGGGGTCATGGTCGACACCCTGCAACGTCGACGCATCGACATCCTCTTCGTGATCGGCGGCGACGGCTCGCTGCACGGCGCGCACCGCATCGCGGAGGAGGCGCTCGCCCGCGACGCGGGCATCGCGGTCGTGGGCGTGCCGAAGACGATCGACAACGACATCCCGCACATCGGCCAGAGCTTCGGCTTCCAGACCGCCTACTCGCGGGCCGCGCAGTCGATCAAGGCCGCGAAGATCGAGGCCGAGGCGGCCATCAACGGCATCGGGATCGTCAAGGTCATGGGTCGGCACGCGGGCTTCATCGCCTGCTACTCCGCGATCGCCAACCACGACGCCGACTTCGTGCTGATCCCCGAGGTGCCGTTCGACCTCGACGGCGACAACGGCCTGCTCGCGCACGTCCGGCGCACCGTCGAGGACCAGGGCCACGCGGTCCTCGTGGTCGCGGAGGGTGCCGGACAGGAGCACCTGCCCCACGCCGAGACGACCGACGCGTCCGGCAACAAGCGGCTCGCCGACATCGGCCGTCTCCTGCGCGAGCGCATCGGCGACGACTTCGAGGCCCGCGGCGAGGAGGCGCTGTTCCGCTACTTCGACCCGGGCTACTTCATCCGCTCGGTCCCGGCCGACCCGGCCGACTCCGTCTACTGCGCGCGGCTGGCCCAGACCGCGGTGCACGCGGGCATGGCCGGGCGCACGGACCTGGTCGTGGGCCGCCGCCGGCACCGGTTCGTGCACGTGCCGATCGCCTACGTCACGCACCGCACCCACGGGGTCTCCCCCGACGGCGACCTCTGGCTGAGCGTGCTCGAGTCGACCTCGCAGCCGCACGACATGACCTGAGCGGGACCTCTGCGGGCTTCCACACTGTGAGACGACTGTCCACCTTCGCCGTTGCGTGCGATTCTGGAAGCCGAGCCACCCGACCCTTCAGGAGTCCCCATGAGCGAGAACTGGTCATTCGAGACCAAGCAGATCCACGCCGGTCAGACGGCCGATCCCACCACGGGCGCCCGGGCGCTGCCGATCTACCAGACCACCTCGTACCAGTTCCGCGACACCCAGCACGCCGCTGACCTGTTCGCGCTGGCCGAGCCCGGCAACATCTACACGCGCATCATGAACCCCACCCAGGGTGTCGTCGAGGAGCGTCTCGCGGCCCTCGAGGGCGGCGTCGGCGCGCTGCTGTTCGCCTCGGGCCAGGCCGCCACGACCGGCGCACTGACCAACGTCGCCGAGGCGGGCGACCACATCGTGGCCTCGGCCAGCCTCTACGGCGGCACCGACAGCCTGCTGCGCCACTCGTTCCCCAAGCTCGGCATCACCGTGACCTTCGTCGAGGACAACAACGACCCCGACGCCTGGCGCGCAGCTGCCCAGGACAACACCAAGGCGTTCTTCGGCGAGACGATCGGCAACCCCAAGGGCGACATCCTCGACCTCGAGGCCATCTCGGCGGTCGCCAAGGAGATCGGCGTCCCGTTCATCGTCGACAACACCGTCGCCACGCCGTTCCTGCTGAACCCCTTCAAGCACGGTGTCGACACCGTCGTGCACTCGGCCACCAAGTACATCGGCGGACACGGCACCACGATCGCCGGCGTCGTGATCGATGCCGGCACATTCGACTACGCCGCCCACGGCGACAAGTTCCCCGGGTTCACGACGGCCGACCCGAGCTACCACGGCCTCGTGTTCGCCGACGCCCTCGGACCGGCCGCGTACATCGCCAAGCTGCGCGTGCAGTACCTGCGCAACATCGGCCCGGCGCTCTCGCCGTTCAACGCGTTCCTCATCGCCCAGGGCCTCGAGACGCTGAGCCTGCGCATGGAGCGCCACATCGAGAACACCCGCAAGGTCGCCGAGTGGCTCCAGGGCCGCGAGGACGTCTCGAAGGTCACGTGGGCCTCGCTCGACGGCAACGCCTACAAGGAGCTGGCCGACAAGTACACGCCGAAGGGCTCGGGTGCCGTGCTCACCTTCGAGCTCCCCGGCGGCGTCGAGGCCGGCAAGGCGTTCATCGACTCGCTCGAGCTGTTCAGCCACGTCGCGAACATCGGCGACGTCCGCTCGCTGGCCATCCACCCGGCCAGCACGACCCACTCGCAGGGCTCGCCCGAGGAGCACGCCGCCACCGGTGTGACCCCCGGCCTGGTGCGCCTGGCCGTGGGCCTCGAGGGCATCGACGACATCCTGGCCGACCTCGACGCGGGACTGCGCGCGGCCAAGTGACATCAGGAACAACCCCGGATCTCCCTCTCGTCACCGGTGCGTGGCGGGAGGGAGATCCTGTCGGTGCCCGGCAGTTCCTCGACGTCGGGACGATCGACCTCGAGTCGGGCGCGCAGCTGCCGGACGTGCGGGTGGCCTACGAGACCTGGGGCACCTTCCGGGGCGACAACGCGGTGCTGGTCGAGCACGCCCTGACCGGCGACGCGCACGTGACCGGGCCGGTCGGCCCGGGTCAGCACTCCCCCGGCTGGTGGGACGACCTCGTCGGCCCCGGCAGGCCGATCGACACCGACCGCTGGTTCGTCGTGGCCACCAACATCCTCGGCGGGTGCCAGGGCACCACGGGTCCGGCGAGCATCGCGCCCGACGGGCAGCCGTGGGGCAGCCGCTTCCCGGCGCTCACGGTCCGCGACCAGGTGACGGCCGAGATCGCGGTGGCCGACGCCCTGGGCATCGACCGTTGGCAGGCCGTGATCGGCGGGTCGGCCGGAGGCATGCGGGCGCTCGAGTGGGCCATCACGGTGCCGGATCGCGTCGTGCGGCTGTTCCTGCTCGCCACCTCGCCCTGGGCCTCGGCCGAGCAGATCGCGTACTCCTCGACGCAGCAGGCGGCCATTGTCGCCGACCCGAACTTCCTCGGTGGCGACTACTACGGCGCCGCGCGCGGCCCGGTCGCCGGACTCGCGCTCGCGCGCCGCATCGCCCACATCGCCTACCGCAGCGAGCCCGAGCTCGCCGAGCGCTTCGGGCGTGAGGTCCAGGACGACGGCCGGTTCGCCGTCACGTCGTACCTCGAGCACCACGGCACCAAGCTCGTGAAGCGATTCGACGCCAACGCCTACCTCGTGCTGACGCGCGCGATGGACACCCACGACGTCGGCCGCGGTCGCGGTGGCGTCGACCAGGCCCTCGCCCGCATCACGGCCCGCACGATCGTGGCCGGCATCGACTCCGACCGCCTCTACCCGTTGAGCCAGCAGCAGGTGCTGGCCGAGTCGATCGCCCTCAGCGGCCGGCTCGAGGTCGTCACCTCCCTGCACGGGCACGACGGCTTCCTCGTCGAGTTCGACCAGGTCGGCGCTCTGGCCCAGAAGCTGTTGGGCTGACCTCCGCGCGAAGCGCGGCGGTCAGGGTCTCCACCGGCGAAGCCGGTCCGCCCGGTCGTCGAGTGCGTCCTGAGGAACGAAGGACGTGTACCGAGACGTGTTCAGGTGACGGATCTCGGTCCGACCGGCCGGTGGCCGAGGCGTGCCGTCAGGTGCGGAGGTCTCGATACGCCCGCTCGCAGAGCTCGCGAGGCACTCGACCACCGGGTGGTGCGGTTCCGGTTGGTGGAGTTTCCCCTAGAACCCCACGCCGTCGATCAGCGCCTCCACATGGAGGTCGAAGAACGCCGCAGGGTCCGAGAGGGTGTCGGGTCCGTACTGGTCGAAGACCTCGAACGACACCGCTCCGACCAGGGCCGACCACAGTCCCAGCCCCCGCGCGACCGACAGGCTGGGCGCGGTGAGCCCGAACTCCTCGCGGATCTGGTCCATGTCGCGCTTGACGGCTCGCGGCACCGAACCGGAGGGGGCGGTGAGATCGCCGGCGACCCAGGCCTCCTCCAGGAGCGAGATCAGCACTGCCGGCACGCGCGTACCGGGCTCGACCGTGCGGTCGGCGGGGGCCGCGTACCCGGGCACCGGTGTGCCGAACAGCAGGGCGAAGCGCGACGGCTCCCGCAGGGACCACGCACGGAAGGCCTGGCAGGCGATCATCGCCCGCGTTCGGGGCGCCCGCCGCGCGGCGGCCCCCACGGCGTCCTCCACGGCAGCGCCGACCTCGTCGTAGGCATCGACGATGAGCAGCGTCAGCAGCTCGTCGCGATCCTTGACGTAGCGGTAGACGGCGGACGACACGATGCCGAGCTCGCGGGCCACGGCGCGTAGCGAGAGCTCCGCCGGGGTCACGGTCGCGAGCTGCTCACGGCCGAGTCGGACGATGTCGTCCATCGTCTGTCGACGGGCGCGCTGACGGGGGGTCTCCACCCGGTCACGGTAGACCGGCGAGAGCCTGCGTGCCAAATGTGAGCACTGCTCTTGCTTTCGACGGCCGACTCGTGCACACTCGAAACGAGAGCACTGCTCACATCAACCTTAGGAGCCACCATGAAGCACCTCGTCATCGGCGCCGGCCAGATCGGTCCGCACGTCGCCCGCCAGCTCGCCGAGTCCGGCCAGGCCGTCACCGTCGCCACGCGATCGGGTCGCGGCCCCGCCGGGCTCACGAACATCTCGCTCGACGCGTCCGACGGAACCGCGCTGCGTGCCGCGCTCGAGGACGTCGACGTCCTTCACCTCTGCCTGCACGCCTCGGCCTACCGGGACGACGTGTGGCGTCGCGAGCTCCCCTCCCTCGAGCGCACGGTGCTCGACGCAGCCGCCGCGACCGGCACCACGGTCGTCTTCCCCGAGAGCCTGTACGCCTTCGACGCCAGCGCGCCGATCGGTACGTCGAGCCGCATCGCGCCCCGCAGCCCACTGGGCGAGGTGCGTCGCACGCTGCTCGACCAGCGCGCGGCCTCTGCCGCGACGACCGTCAGCGTCGTCGCCGGCGACTACGTCGGCCCGGGCGCGAACCAGTCGCACGCCGGGCCCCGCATGTGGGAGCCCGCGATCGCCGGGAAGACCGTCCGCCCCGTCGGCCTGGTCGACGTGGTGCATCCCTGGACCTACCTGCCCGACCTCGCGGCCACGATGGTCGCGGCGGCGGCCCGTCCGACGGCGCCGGTGGTGATCGCCCCGGCCGTGCACGCGTCGCAGCGTGAGCTCGTGGAGGCGTTCGCCGCCGCCGGCGGTGTCGACGTCCCGCGCATCAGTCCCGTGCCGATGTGGGTCATGCGCGCCATCGGCGCTGCGCACCGCGAGACCCGCACGATCGCCCAGACCGGCTACCTCTTCACCCAGCCGGTCCGCATGGACTTCACCTCGACCCGAGACGAGCTCGGCATCGACGCCACCCCGCTCGACGTCGTCGCCAAGGCCACGATCTCCCAACCCTCCGCCGGTTGAGGTGCGAGCGCGCTCTGGCGCGCGAGCCTCGAAACCTCGCTCAGGAGACCGCATCAGGACGCACGTTGCCGGAGGGGGACACCGCTCCTAGGCTGACTCCGCCGGAGATCCGACCCAGGGGGAGCACCATGCGCGCACCGCAGAACGACACCATCGCCATCGCGTCGTCACCGGAGGCCGTGTTCGACGCGGCTCTCGGCGTTGCCCAGAACACCAAGAACGTGCGGGTCCTCGCCGTGCACACCGGTGGGCGCAAGCTGGTGCTGCGCGAGGCACCGAAGATGTCGAACCCGAAGTTCCTCAACGTCTGGGTCGAGGGCGAGGGTGCGCAGGCGCAGCTGAACATCACCGTCGGCACCGACCCCAGGACCCCGAAGGCGCTCCTGGACGGCCGGGCCAACGGCAAGACGCTGAAGGGCTTCGTCGAGAAGGTGCAGGCAGCCCTCGACGGCAGCGCCCCCGCCCCGTCCACGCCGGTGGCCGACCACTACCTGCAGAAGAAGACCGAGGTGCCCTGGGTGGATCCGGCGCAGGACCCGCAGATCGAGCTCGACGGCAACTTCGTCGCCGTGATGCTCGCCCGCTGACCCCCGCGGGGCTCCGCCCCCCGCTGTTGAGGTGCGAGCGCACTCTGCGGGGAGGAGCAACCACGCTGGGCCGCTCGGTCCGCTGGTCGAGTGCTCGGCGAGCCCTGGCGAGCCGGTGTATCGAGACCCGGTCGGCTGACCATCGCCTCGACCACCGGCAGGTACCACCGAGATCCTCAACCTGACCGGGTCTCGATACTGGTCCTCGTTCCTCGGACCAACTCGACCAGCGAAGGGGTGGTGACCCCCACTCCACCGCTCAGCAGAACCTGACCGGGTCTCGATACGGGATCGGGCGCGGCCGCCCTCACCCACTCGACCAGCGGGTGGCCCCGCTCAGACCAGGCGGCGGGCGACGCCGCGGGGGGCGTGCTTGAGTACCTGGCCCAGCGGCACCCAGGGCCAGCCGGGGACCGAGGCGTCGTCGACCTCCTTGTCGATGGCCTTGACCATCGAGCGCACGCCGGTGGCCGTGTCGACCATGAGCTTCTGCTCCTGCTCGACCTGCTCGTTCATCTCCGAGGCGATGTAGCCCGGGTAGATCGTGGAGACGGCGATGTCGAGGCCCTTGCGGCCGGCGAGGTCCATGCGGATGCCCTCGGCGAAGTGGGCGACCGCGGCCTTGGTGGCGGCGTAGGTCGTCATCGAGCCGGGCATGCCGCGCATGGCCGAGACGCTGGAGATCAGCACGAGGTGGCCGGCCTTGCGCTCGTAGAAGTGCTGCATGGCCGCCTCCGCCTGGGCGAGCGCGGCGATGAAGTTGGTCTCGGCAGTCTCCTTGTTGGCCTGGAACTTGCCGGTGCCGATGCGACCGCCCTTGCCCAGACCGGCGTTGACGATGACCCGGTCGAGGCCACCGAGCTCGCCGATGGCCTCCGCGAAGACCGCGAACACCTGGTCGTGGTCGGTCACGTCGAGCGCGTGCACCGACACCTTCACGTCCGGGTGCGCGGCGACGATCTCGTCACGCAGCTGCTCGAGACGGTCGGTGCGGCGCGCCGTGATCGCGAGGTGGTGACCCTTCGCGGCGAACTGGCGCGCCATCTCGGCGCCGAGGCCGGAGCTGGCTCCGGTGATCAGGATGTTGCGACGCACGTCAGGCCTTCCCTCGCGACTTCGCGGCCAGGCGTGCGGCCGCCTTGAACATCATGCGGTCGTACACCGGACGCGCGACGCGCTTCGCGTGGTAGGCCATGATCGCGTCGCGGTCGGGCAGGATCAGGTAGGCCCCGCGGCGCACCTGCTTGAGGACCTCGCGGGCGATGCCGTCGGCCGTGCGGTCGGATCCGTTGATGAGCTTGGAGGCGGCCCGGAGCGCCGCCTCGTCCTTGCCGCGCATCGAGGTGCCGAGGTTGGTCTTGAAGAACGTCGGGCAGACGACGCTGACCTTGACGTCGAAGGGGTTGAGCTCGTGGCGCAGGGTCTCGCTCAGCGCCACGACGGCGGCCTTGACCGAGTTGTACTCGCTCATCGACGGCGCGTGCACGAGGCCGGCGGCCGAGGCGATGTTGACGATGTGGCCGGAACCCTGCTCCTTGAGCAGCGGCACGAACCGGCGGCATCCGCGCACCGTGCCGAGCAGGTTGATGTCGACGATCCACTGCCACTGGTCCATCTCGGTGAACTCGATGCGCCCGCCAGCGGCGACGCCGGCGTTGTTGACCAGGACGTCGAGGCCGTCGAAGTTCTCCACGACCCACTCGTGGGCGCGGTCCCAGTGGGCGTCCTGCGTGACGTCGAGCGTCAGGTAGGTCAGGTCGCCGAGATCGGCCAGCTCGGCCGGGGCATCGGCGTGGACGTCGGTCGCGAGGACGCGGCAGCCGGCCTCCGCGAGCTGCTGGGCGAGGGCGAGGCCGAGGCCGGAGGAGGCGCCGGTGACGAGCACGCGGGTGCCCGAGGTCAGGTTCGTCATGTTTCAGATACTAGCGGTATCTGAAACTGAATGCGATGTCCACAGGTCGACGGCGGGGTCCTGGCGCCTGTCGGACGATCCGACTTCACTGATGGTCCTGGACAAGGAGGCGACCTACGATGATTGCCATGACCACCGAGGTGCGAACAGGTCTCCCGCGAGGACGGGCCCTGACGCGCGACGACCTCGACGCCATGCCCGATGACGGACACCGCTACGAGCTCGTCGACGGAGTGCTCATCGTGAGCCCTGCACCCCGTCGCGTCCACCAGCGAGCCTCGTTGAGGCTCACCGTTCTTCTCGACGCCGCGGTCCCGCCCGACCTGGAGCCGTTGGCTGCGCCGTTCGACGTCGCCCTGTCAGACGACACGGTGATGCAGCCCGATCTCGTCGTTGGCCGCAACGCGGACTTCACCGAGCGGGACCTGCCAGTAGCGCCCGTGCTCGCCGTCGAGGTTCTGTCGCCGTCCACGCGTGGCATCGACCTGCTGCTCAAGAAGGACCGCCTCGAGCGCGCCGGATGCGCGCACTACTGGGTCGTCGACCCCGAGGAGCCGTCGATCACCGCCTGGGCACTGACCGAGGGCGCCTACCGGCAGGTCGCCCGGGCGGTGGGCGACGAGGCCTTCGAGGTCGCCGAGCCGTTCGACGTGCGCGTGGTCCCTGCCGAGCTGGTGACCCTCAGCGGAAGCTGACGCCGTCCTTCGGGATGTGCGTGTGCTCGTTGAACGTCAGCAGACGCGTGCCGGCGCGGCCGACCATGACCGTCGTGACCGACGCGTTCACGACGACCCGGTTGAGCGTGATGAACAGCGAGGGTCCGCCCGTGAGCAGGTGCGACGCCACGAGGGCGATCGGCCCTCCCGACGTGAAGGCCGCGACCGTCTGACCACTACCCGCGTTCTCGATCGCCGTGTCGAGCGCGCCGAGCACGCGACCGCTGAACTGCTCGAACGACTCCCCCGCGGCTGAGCCGGTGCCGCCGACCCAGGCCTCGAGCGAGGCGTCGAGCTGACGCTGGAACTCCTTGGCGTCCGAGGGCCGGTCGGCGGCCGAGGAGGCGCCGGTGAGCGCGCGGTGGTCGTACTCGTTCCAGCCGGCGTCGACGTCGTAGAGGTCGCCGTCGATCGCGTCGATCACGTTGACCGCGGTCTGGGCGTGCCGCTTCATCGACCCCGCCACCGACCACGTCGGTTCGAAGCCCGACGACTCCCACGACTGCCCCAACCAGGACGACTGCTGGTACCCGAGCTCGGAGAGCTGGTCGTAGTCGTCGGACTCCCACGAGGCCTGCCCGTGCCGGATCAGATGTATGGCTCCCACGTGATGGAGGTTAACGGCACCACCCTGCTGGTCGAGTGCTCGGCGAGCCCTGGCGAGCCGGCGTACCGAGACCCCCGCACCCAAGGGCACCCGTCAGCCACCGCCTCGTCCCACCGCATGCCTGAACCTGACCGGGTCTCGATACTGGTCCTCGTTCCTCGGACCAGCTCGACCAGCAGGCGACCTGACGGCTAGCTCTTCCGGCTGTAGGCGCGCATCGTGAGGGGGCCGAAGATCGCGACGAGCACGCCGGAGATGATCAGCACCTGCAGGATCGAGCCACCGTGCGCCTCGCCGACCATCAGGCTGCGGACCGCGTCGACGAGGATCGAGACGGGGTTGCGCTCGACCACCGGCTGCAGCCAGCTGGGCATCGTGTCGATCGACACGAACACGTTCGACAGGAACGTGAGCGGGAACAGCACCATCATCGAGACGCCCATGACCGACTCCGGGCTGCGCAGCTTCATGCCGAGCAGGGTCCAGATCCAGCTGACGCTGAAGCAGAACACCAGCAGGAGCACGACCGCGGCCACGACGCCCATGACGCCACCCGACGGACGGTAGCCGATCGCCATCGTGACGACGAGGATCACGACCGAGGCCATCGTGTAGCGGAGCGTGTCGCCGAGCAGGGCGCCCACCATGAGCGAGGGACGCCAGACGGGCAGTGACCGGATGCGGTCGAAGACGCCCTTCTTGATGTCGTTGTTGATCGTCATGGCCGTGTACATCGTGATCATGACGACGGTCTGCACGAGGATGCCCGGCGCCAGGTACTCGAGGTACTGCCCCGTGGAGCCCGCGATCGCGCCGCCGAAGATGTAGGTGAACATCAGCGTGAACAGGATCGGGAACATCGTGACGTCGAAGAGCTGCTCGGGGACGTGCTTGATCTTGAGCAGCGCGCGGTGGGTGAAGATCAGCGACGAGCCGAGCGGCCCGACCGGGTCGGGTCGGTCGGCGCTGCCCACGGCCTCGCGGACCTTGGCGTCCATCGTGGCGGCTGCCGCCGGGGTGGGGGTGGTGGTCATGCCGGCACCTCGCCTCTCTCGTGCGGTGGAGTGTCGGACTCGACGTCGGTGACGTGCTCACCGGTGAGGGCGAGGAACACCTCGTCGAGACTGGGCTGACCGAGTGAGAACTCGCGGACGTCGACGCCGTGCTCACGCAGACGCACGAGCGCGCCGGGCACCTCACCGGGCGAGGTGACGTTGAGGCTGAGCGCGTACGGGTCCTTCGGGATGACCGGCTCGCCGCCCAGGGCCTCCGCGAGGAGCGAGGCCGCGCGGTCGCGGTCGGCAGGGTCGGCGACGCGCACGTGCAGCGCGCCGGTGCCGACGGAGGCCTTGAGCTCGCCGGTGGTGCCCTCGGCGATGACCTTGCCGCGGTCGATGACCGCGATGCGGTCGGCGAGCTGGTCGGCCTCGTCGAGGTACTGCGTCGTGAGCAGGACCGTGGTGCCGGCGCCGACCAGGGCGCGGACGATGTCCCAGACCTGGTTGCGGCTGCGGGGGTCGAGCCCGGTGGTGGGCTCGTCGAGGAACATCAGGTCGGGTCGGACGACGATGCTGCCGGCGATGTCGATGCGGCGCCGCATGCCGCCGGAGTAGCTCTTGACCTGCTTGGTGCCGGCCTCGGTGAGGTCGAACGCGTCGAGCAGCTGATCGGCCCGGTCGCGTGCCGCGGTGCCGCGGAAGCCGTAGAGCTTGGCGAGCATCGTGAGGTTCTCCAGACCGGTGAGGTCCTCGTCGAGCGAGGCGAACTGGCCGGTCATGGCCACGCGAGCGCGTACCTGGTGGGACTCGGTGACGACGTCGTGGCCCAGCACACGGGCGGACCCGCCGTCGGGCTTGAGCAGGGTGGCGAGCATGCGGATCACGGTGGTCTTGCCGGCGCCGTTGGGGCCGAGCACGCCGTAGACCCCGCCCGAGGCGACCTGCAGGTCGACGCCGTCGACCGCCCGGTGCTCGCCGAAGACCTTCACGAGACCGGTCGTCTCGATCGCGAAATCACTCATGCGGACGACGATGGCACAGCGGCAGGACAGAAATCACCGGCCAAAAGGCTGATTCCTCAGGCGTGACCGACGCGCTCAGGCGCCGCGGGACTCGAACTCGAGGACGGTCGCGAGGTGCTCGATCTCCTCGTGCCGCGGCCGCAGCCACTCGGCGAGCGCGGCGCTGACCTCGTCGGCCACGCTGGTGCCGTGCGCGGTCGCCGCGACGGTGAGCTGGGCGGCCAGCTCCAGGTCGATGTCCACCCTGAGGTGGAGGTGCTCTGCGGTCACGGCGCGATCTCCCGTCACGATGCCCAGGCCCCTGGGCCCACGTCGGGCCCTTCTGGTCCCTGCAACGTAGCCCATCTTCGACTGATTTCCCAGTAAAAACGCTGCCATGTCGGATTCTGGGCGTCACTCGGAGTTCGACTTCCGAGTAACCTCACGCGCTCCCTAGCGTGGCGGCGAAGGAGTCGACATGAGCGAAGCAGGGCTGCGTTTCCCCACCGAGAGCACGACCTCCACGGCGCGTGACGTGCTGGCCGACGCCCTGCGCAAGGCCGACCCCGTCGGTGCGCGCGCGGTCGAGCAGGAGACGAACTGGCGTCGTCACTACCTGACGCACTACGTCCGCGCGGTCGAGGCCGGCGTCGGTGACGCGGCCGCGGCGCGGCGAATCGCCCATGACGGCATCCGATCGGCGCAGGACCAGATGCTCTTCGGCGACGTCCCGCTCCGGCAGGCCATCGACTCCGCCCCGCTGGCCCAGATGCTCAAGACCCACACCGTCACCGGCACCGCCGAGGCGGAGACCGAGCTGTCGGTCCCGTACCGGGGCGAGCGGCTGCGCGGTGAGGCGCTCGACGCCCAGCTGGTCGACTGGCGCGACCGCGGCATCGTCACGAGCTCGTTCGTCGAGGCGATCCGCACCGTCATGGCCAACCCCGAGTGGCTGCGCCTCGAGGGCGACACCGTGGTGGTGCTCGGCGCCGGCGCCGAGATGGGTCCGCTGCGTGCGCTGCAGCGCTGGGGCGCGGAGACCGTCGCGATCGACCTCCCGCGCACCGACGTTCAGGACCGGCTGGTCGAGCAGGCCCGCGAGGGTGCTGGGCGCACGCACCTGCCGGCCCGCATCGTCACGAAGGCGTCGGCCGACACCGGCGCCGACCTGCTGGTGGACCTGCCGGCCATCGCGGAGTGGCTCGACCACCTGCCGGGACGACTCGTCCTCGGCAACTACTGCTACGCCGACGGGGCCAAGCACGTCCTGGTCTCGATGGCCGCCGACGCCCTCGCGGCTCACCTGCTGAAGGAGCGCCCGGACACGGGCCTGTCGTTCCTGGCCACGCCGACCGACGTGTACGTGGTCGACGGCGAGGACATCGTCAACGCCGAGGCGAAGTACCGACGTCGCTCGATCACGTCGGCCGCCCGCACCCCGCTGCGGGTCGTGAGTGGTGGACGCCTGCTGCAGCGCCAGTACCCGCCGGGCGCCCAGATCGGCACGTGCGACGCGCTCGTGCCGCAGCAGGGACCCAACTACGCCCTCGCGAAGCGGCTGCAGCGCTGGCGGGCGACCGACGCGATCGCGTCGGGGGCGCGTGTCTCGCTCAACGTTGCCCCGGCCACGCGCACACGGTCGGTCGTCAAGAACAAGGCGCTCGCCGCGGCGTACGCCGGAGCCCACCGCTTCGGCGTGGAGGTCTTCGACCCGGCCACCTCGAACGTGCTGATGGCCGCCCTGCTCGTGCACGACCTGCGCGCCGAGCAGGCGCCGTCGGACGAGCCCTGGCAGGACGAGCACCGCGGCGCCGCGCACGGCGGGCTCTGGACGGCCGCCTACCACCCGCGCAGCGCGCTCGGCCTGGCCGCCGTCATCGGCATCGGCGCCCTGCGCAACTGAGGCCTCTCGCCCTCCGCTGGTTGAGGTGCGAGTGCCGCCCGCGGCGCGAGCCTCGAAACCCTGGTCAGGCGATGGGCTCAGGTCCAGGACGACAGCATCAGCGCGACGTAGAGGGCGAAGAACGCGACCGACACGACGCCGTAGGCGACCCCGATCACGATGACCCACCGCGGGATCGGTCCGCCCGGCTTCACCGACAGCATCGGCTCGGGTCCGCTCGGGTAGTACATGGGTGCCGGCGGGGGCGGCGGCGTGACGGTCGACTCCTCGGGCGTGGTCATGGGCTCAGGATGCCAGCGCCGCGGACCACCGCGCACTCATCCGCTGGTCGAGGTGCGTGCGCGCCGCCACCCACCCGCTGGTTGAGGTGTGACTGCGCTCTGGCGCACGAGCCTCGAAACCACGGGTCAGGCACAGGGCTCCGCCCGCACCGCGTGGATCCACGGGCCGAGCCGAAGGCGAGGCAGGCGCCCGGGCACAGCCCGGCACCGGTGAGGCACGAACCGGTGGAGCCGCGACGAAGGAGCCGCGCGCCTCACTTCACCCGAGCGAGCGCCGCCACCCCGATGGCCCACAGCCCGAGCGCGACGAGGTCGCTGACGTGGATCCCGTGCTGGTCCTCGACCAGGGTGACGACGATCGGACCACTGATCCGCGAGTGACCCACCACCGCGAGGGCGAGCAGGGCGGTGAGCACGAGGAACAGCACGCCTCGCACTACCCATGTCCGCATGGACGCCAACCCTAGGTGCCCGTTCCAGCACCCGGGCCGTGATCGGCGCAACGTCATGCAGGTCACGCCCGATCGGGACCTTTGACCCCTTTCGGGCCAACCCGCCGCAGACCTAGCGTCACCTCATGCGACGGACGATGCGGCGGTGGCGCTGCCGGCTCAAGTACGGGCACGCCTGCCCGCACCGCGAAGTGCACTCCTGAGGTTGCCCACGGATCGGGCGACGGGGACACGACGGCGCCGGTCAGACCGCCGACCACCGGGCCATTCGGGCCCCCGGAATAGGGCTCAGAGGGACTAGGAGTTTTGCCTCGCAGCGGTGATGAGAGGCGGACAATGAGGCTCGGGTGCGCCACGGCGACCTGCCCGCGCTCCCCACCGGCGCGGGACCTCAACACAGCGAGGAGCTGTCATGTCCGTCCGTTCCACCCACCGCCGGTTGGCCGCCGGGCTGATCGCGGGCCTGGCGCTCACGCTCGCCCCCGCCGTCGCGATGACCTCGGCCTCCGCCGCACCCGTCGGCGATGCCCCCGCTCCGCCGGTCGACCTGCGCGTCGACACCTCGATGCCCGCAGTGCGGGGCGAGGTCAACGTCATCTGGAACCCGTCAGCCGACGCCGACATCTCCGAGTACGCCGTCAACATCTACTACGACGACGGCTCGTCCGACCTGTTCAACTACCAGGGCGCGTCCGACCGCACCTACACGGTGACCGGCCTCGATGACGGCCAGCCCTTCGACATCGAGGTCCGGAGCCTGCGGACGGAGCAGTTCTCCGATCCGGCGCAGCTGCGCGTGACGAGCCTGGACGCAGGCCCGGTCTACCAGTTCAACGACCTCGCCAGCACCGTCTTCCAGTACGAGATCGCGTGGCTGTCCAGTGCCGGCATCACGACCGGCTACATCAACCCTGACTGGTCGCGATCCTTCGCCCCGTCCGCTCCCGTGCTGCGCGAGCAGATGGCGGCCTTCCTCTACCGCTATGCCGGCTCGCCGCCCGTCGACCTGCCGCCGAGCTCGCCGTTCACCGACGTCTCGCCCAGCGCGACCTTCTACAAGGAGATCGTCTGGCTGGCGCAGCAGGAGATCACGACCGGCTACGCCGGCCCCAACGGGACCGCGACGTTCCGCCCGTCGGCGCCGGTCCTGCGCGAGCAGATGGCCGCCTTCCTCTTCCGCGCCAGTGGCACTGACTTCAGCCCTGAGGCCCAGTCCTTCTCCGACGTGCCCCCCACCGCCACGTTCTACTTCGAGATCGAGTGGCTCGCCGCCGCCGGAATCTCGACGGGCTACCTCGAGGCCAACGGCGACACGACCTTCCGCCCGTCGCAGGCCGTCCTGCGTGAGCAGATGGCGGCTTTCATCTACCGCCTCGAGACCGGACCGTTCGGCAAGAGCATCGGAAGCGCCTGATCGTCGATCCCGACCGCTGCCCACCGCGCCCCCGACACCTCGGTGTCGGGGGCGCGGTGCGTCCGGCGGAGCTCCATGCCGCGCCCTCCACGGTGACCCCGTGGCGTGCGACGCTGACGTCCCGCCACCCCCAGCCGCCGAGAGGGAGTCGCCATGAGCTTCGCGTCCGCCCGCCGTCGCCTCGTCGCGGCCTTCGTCGCCGGGTTGGCCATCGCACTGGCGCCTGCCGTCGAGACCTCGGCCGCGCCCTCGTCCACCTCACTCGACTCATATATCGACATGTCGACACTTCCCGCGTCCGGCTCGGCCGGCCACCACTGAGCGCGGCTCCCTGGCCGCGGATCCGAGGAGGGTCGTCGCCAGTTGACCGGCGGACATGCCCGCCGTGCTCTATCTTCCGATCATGCTCTGGTGGTCGGTGGTGGTCATGCTCGTGGGAGTGGCGGCGACGGTGTGGGCCTTCACGACCGATCGGGACCACGGGGGGCTGCAGCTCGGGGCCCTGTTCGGCGGATCGACGCTCGGCCTCGGCGGGTTCATCGCGACGCTGATCGGCGCCGTGCGCGTGATCTGAGCGGCGGCGCGTCACCTGAACACGAAAACGCCCCCGACACCTCGCGGTGTCAGGGGCGCTGTCGCGTGAGTCAGGTCAGCGGATCGTGAGCTGCCGGTTCGCCAAGCCGTTGCGGGCGTCGCGCTGCTCGCCGGTGAGGTCGCTGTCGTCGGCGAGGGCGGCATCGAGCCGCTTCTGGAACGCCACGGCCGGCTCCTCGAGCGAGGCCGCGTCGCCGTCGGTCTCCCACACCGGCACGAGCAGGCCGTGCGCGCGGAACATGCCGATGAGGCGGACGTCGTCGCCGAGGTGGTCCTCGCCGGCGGCGTGCAGGCGGGCGAGCGCGTCGAGCAGCTGGCCCTCGTCGTGGGGCTGGGCCCAGCGCAGGTAGCGGCGCTCGCCCATCTCGGTCCAGTAGGCGCCGTCGACGCTCGAGAGCTTGACGGTCGGCGACGCGGTGGCGTTGGCCTGCTCGAGCAGGGCGTGGGCGTCGGCGCTGGCGTCGACGTCGTCGAGCCAGAAGTCGAAGCCCTCGTGCACCTCGACCTCGAACGGGGCGGCGGTGTTGACGAGGTCCTGCAGGCGCGGGCCCACACCGGGGTCGCGCACCGGGACGGGCTGGCCCGGCTCGAGCTCGAGCGCGGTCTCGATGATGCCGGCGAGGTCGCGGCTGATGTCGCCGTGGTTGTGCGGCACCTGCAGGCCGATCCAGATCTCACCGTCGGGGCGCACGAGGCCGGCGCCGTTGCCGGGCAGCAGCGAGCAGACGCGGATCGTGCGGTCGCTGCCGGCCAGCTTCATGACCGCGGTGGCCGACGGCACGAACTCGCGCATCGCGACGAGGTCGAGCTCGCCCGGCAACCCCTCGAAGGTCCGAGCGACGTACGGCATCCGTGCTTTCTTCTCACCCTTGCGGCGCGACTTCTTTCCCATGCCGCGAGCCTAGGGGGAACGACCCCGCTACGCGGTCACCGGGACCCGCGCCTGACCGGATAACGCAGGTGCAGGACGCGTTCGCCCTGGACGACGATGTCAGCGTCCTCCAGCAGGTGCTGCCCATCGACCGACCCGAAGAAGCGTTTGCCGGAGCCGAGCACGACGGGCACGACGTCCATCCGCACCTCGTCGACCAGGCCCGCGGCCAGCACCTGGCCGCCGACGTCACCGGCGGCGACCTCGACGATCCGGTCGCCGGCCAGCTCCCGCGCCTTCGTGACGGCTGACTCGATGCCGTCGACGAAGTGGAACGGGGCCTCGGGATCCCAGCCGTCGGGCGCGGGCCGATGGGTCACGACGACCACGTGGTCGATGCCGCTCGGCGGCTCGCCGTCCCAGCCGTCGGTCTGGTCGAAGACGTGGCGTCCGGCGATGGTCACGCCGATCTGCTCCCAGTAGGCCCGGGTGTGGTCGTGCGACGCCTTTGAGACCTTCAGGAAGCCGCTCTCGTCGAGAGGGACGTCACCACTCGTGAGCCACTCGAACAGGGGTCCGGGATCGTCGTCGTCACCGGCGATGAATCCGTCGACTGACACGGACCCGTACAGCACGACCTTGCCCATGGAGCGCTCCTTCGATCAGGGGTGCCCCACGCTACGGCCGCGAGTCGCCACCACGCCACGGTTCGCGAAAGCGAGCCGGTCAGGCGGTCACCGGAACCCGCGCCTCCTCGGCGGAGGCGGCCTCGGGCGTCCCGGCCCCGGTGCGACGACGCACCGTCGGGATCAGCAGACCCGCCAGAGCGGCGACCAGCATCATGGCGCCGAGCATGCCGAAGCCGGTGAGGTAGCCGGTCTCGGTGGGCAGACCGGTGGAGGCGGTGTGGCTCGTCACGATCGTCGACATCACGGCGGTGCCGATGCAGCCGCCGATCGTGCGGATGTTGGCGTTCATGCCGCTGGCCGAACCGCTCTGGTGGGCGGGCACGGCGGCGAGGATCAGCGGAGCCAGGCTCGAGAACACGAAACCGATGCCGAAGCCGGCCACGCCGTTGACGAGCAGGATCTGCCAGACCTCATCGTGCAGGAAGACCAGGCCGATCATGCCGGCCCCGCCGAGCACGCCACCCATCACGACGACGAACTTGGCGCCGAAGCGACGGGCGAGCGGCGCGGCGATGATGCCGCAGATGAAGGAGGCGATCGCGCTCGGCAGGATCAGGTAGCCCGACTCGGCCGTGGAGGCACCGAAGCCGTAGCCGGTGGACTCGGGGGTCTGCAGGAACTGCGGCAGGAAGCCGAACGTCGCGTACATCGCGAAGCCCACGAGCAGGGCGACGAGGTTGGCGGTCCAGACGCCCTTCAGGCGCATCATGCGCATGTCGATGAGCGGCACGGTCTCGTGGTGCTCGACCCAGACCCACGCCATCGCGAGCACGAGGGCCAGGGCGGTGAGGCCGATGACCTGGGGCGAGGTCCAGCCCCAGCGCGGGGCCTGGCTCAGGCCGAGCAGCAGCGCGACGAGCCAGCCGGCCATCAGCAGGGCGGGCAGGGCGGGCACACGGCCCGGGGTGCGCACGGGCGACTCCGGCACGAAGATCCAGGCCGCGAGTGCGGCGATCGCGGTGATGCCGAAGGGGATCCAGAACAGGCCGCGGAACCCGATGACGTCGGTGATCGGTCCGGCCACGACGATGCCGGTACCGAACCCGACGGCCATGAGCGAGGAGACGAACCCCGCGGCTCCCGAGACCTTCGTCGCGGGGAACTCGTCACGGATGATGCCGAACGCGATGGGCAGCACGCCGCCGCCGATGCCGGTGAGCACCCGGCCCGCGATCAGGACGCCGATCGTCGGCGCGAGGGCCGCGACGAGCGAGCCGAGCGAGAGGAACACCATCGAGACCACGAGCATGCGGTGCTTGCCGTAGGCGTCACCGAGCCGGCCGATGATCGGCGTGAAGACCGAGGCCGACAACAGGTAGGCCGTGAGTACCCAGGTGACGGTGGACTGGGTGGTCTCGAACTCGGTCTCGATGGTGGGGAGCACGGGCACGGTCATCGACTGCATCAGCGCGAAGGACCCCACGGCGACGGCGAGGATGAAGAAGGTCAGCTGATACGGCGTGCGGCGTGCGGTCTCCACGGTGCGTCGGTGCCTGTCTCGAGAATGCGGGTGTCCTAGAACAACAAGTCTCGTCGATCAACTATTATTCCTCCCCATGTTTGTGACGGGGATCACGACCCCCTTGGTCGAGTGGCCCAACCACGAGGCACCTCGCCCACCCGCTGGTCGAGTGGCCCAACCTCGAAGCCTCCCCGCCCACCCGCTGGTCGAGTGGCCCAACCACGAGGCACCCCGCCCACCCGCTGGTCGAGTGGCCCAACCACGAGGCACCCCGCCCACCCGCTGGTCGAGTGGCCCAACCACGAGGCACCCCGCCCACCCGCTGGTCGAGTGGCCCGAGGAACGAGGGCCGTATCGAGACCCCGCTGGTCGTGGCCCCCACAACGGGCCGCGCCCACCCGCTGGTCGAGGCCCGCACAACGAGCCGCGCCCACCCGCTGGTCGAGTGGCCCGAGGAACGAGGGCCGTATCGAGACCCCCGCACCCCAACACGAGCAGCACGACCGCCCCTTGAGGTGCGAGGAGGAACGACGAGCCTCGAAAGGCGCTCCGCCACCAGAGACCCACCCGCACCGCCGATGTGCCCCACCCCACGCCCCGATGACTGAGAAGCAACATTCCCGACACCCAGGATCGTTACTGTGACCGCATGAAGATTGCGGTCGTCGGCACCGGGTACGTAGGGCTCTCCAATGCCGTGATCCTGGCGCAGCACCACGAGGTCGTCGCCGTCGACATCGACGCCGACAAGGTCGAGCAGATCAACCGGCGCGAGTCGCCGATCGAGGACGTGGAGCTCGAGCAGTACCTCGCCGAGAAGCCGCTCAACCTCACGGCAACTCTGGACGCCACGTCCGCCTACGCGGGAGCCGACTTCGTCGTCGTCGCAACGCCCACCGACTACGACACCGAGACCAACTTCTTCAACACCGGCTCGGTCGAGAGCGTCGTGAAGGCGGTCGAGGCCGCGAACCCGAGCGCCGCGATCGTCATCAAGTCCACGGTTCCGGTCGGCTTCACCGCGGGGATTCGCGAGCAGCACCCAGGTCTCACGATCATCTTCTCCCCCGAGTTCCTCCGGGAGGGTCGCGCGCTGCACGACAACCTCCACCCGTCGCGCATCGTGGTGGGCTCTGACACCGCCGAGGGCAAGGCGTTCGCCCAGCTCCTGCAGGAGGGCGCCATCGACGAGGACGTGCCCGTCCTGATCACGGGCTCCACCGAGGCCGAAGCCATCAAGCTCTTCGCCAACACCTACTTGGCGCTGCGGGTCGCCTACTTCAACGAGCTCGACACCTACGCCGCTCTCAACGGTCTGGATTCGCGGCAGATCATCGAGGGAGTCGGGCTCGACCCTCGGATCGGCGACCACTACAACAACCCCTCGTTCGGCTACGGCGGATACTGCCTGCCGAAGGACACCAAGCAGCTGCGGGCGAATTACCAAGACGTCCCGCAGAACCTGATCGGCGCGATCGTCGATGCCAACACGACGCGCAAGGACTTCGTTGCGGCCGACATCCTGCGTCGCAATCCGAAGACGGTCGGCATCTACCGACTCGTCATGAAGGCCGGCTCCGACAATTTCCGGATGTCGAGCATCCAGGGGGTCATGAAGAGGCTCAAGGCGAAAGGGGTCGAGGTGATCGTGTTCGAGCCGCTGCTCCCGGACGAACCGTTCTTCAACTCCGAGGTGCTGCGTGACCTCGATGAGTTCAAGCGTCGGAGCGACGTCATCGTGGTGAACCGCCGGACGGAAGATCTCGCGGACGTGAGCGCGAGGGTCTACACGCGGGATCTCTTCGGGAGTGACTAGTGCTGTCGTGTTGGGTCGCCCGCGGTTTCGTTTCGGCCAAATGACGATAAGCAAAATCGGGGGATGTTGGCCCTCACTTCCCGTACTCTCAGTCAGAGATCGAGCCACAAATTGCGGCAAAACGACCCGCTGGGCGGTGCATCATCAATACTGGACAGATCGGCCGCCTGTACGGCTTCGCCGGAAGCCATTCGGCCGAGGAGAACGCGATCGAAGAAATGAAGTCAGAAGGCCCTCCCTTTGGCCAGGCGCCGTGGCACGCACGGTTCCGCCGGATGGTCCTGTTCACCGACGCCGCTGTGCTGACCGTGGCCGTGACGCTGGCCGAAGCGATCCGATTCGGCATGGATGCCAGAATTCCCGGCAGCGCCACCATCACCTACACGGTGCTGGGCCTGGTCGTTGCGGTGATGTGGTGGGTCGCGCTTCAGCTTGATGGAGCGACGGATCCTGTCATCCTCGGGCACGGCCCCGCCGAGTACCGCCGGGTCGCGCATGCCTCGATCATGGCCTTCGGAGTCGTCGCCATCGTCACCCTTCTGCTGAAGCAGGACTTGTCGCGTGGCTACTTGGCCATCGCGTTCCCGGTCGGCGTGACAGGGCTGCTGATCGGTCGAAAAGCACTGCGAATGTGGCTCGTCCAGCGACGGCGATCGGGAGCCATGACGACCAACGTGCTCGTCATCGGGGGCCGGGCATCTGCGCACTCGCTCCAGCGACATTTTGGTCGGCATCCTGCCGCGGGATACCGGGTCAGCGGGGTATGGGTTCCTGACGCATCTGAAGTCGATGCGTCGTCGCTCCAATTGGCCGCGCGCACCGTGCCGATCCTCGGAAACACCTCCGAACTCGCAGACGCCCTTCGGATCTCGGAGGCGGGATCGGTCATCGTCACGGACACCGAACACCTAGGACAGCACGGACTAAAGGAATTGACGTGGGAGCTCGAGAGCCTTGACGTTGAGTTGCTCGTCTCACCCAACGTCGTCGATGTCTCCGGTGCCCGGATGGCACTGACCACCGTTGGTCACTGGCCGCTTCTGAGCGTTCGGAAGCCGACCTACAGCGAAGCTGCCGCTTGGCCGAAGCGCATGTTCGACCTGATCGGCGCGGCGGTCCTCATGACGCTCGCAGCACCGCTTCTGCTCACCGTCGCACTTGTCGTCAAGGTGACCAGCCGAGGGCCGATTCTCTACCGTCAGGAGCGTATCGGCCGCGACGGGCGACCGTTCGACATGCTGAAGTTTCGCTCCATGGCGACCGACGCAGACGGTCAGCTTCACCAGTTGCTCGTCGCGCAGGGCAAGGACTCCGGTCCGTTGGCGAAGCTGGACAACGACCCTCGAATCACTCGGGTCGGCAACATTCTCCGCCGCTACTCGATCGACGAGTTGCCTCAACTTTTGAACGTTCTCCTCGGGACCATGAGTTTGGTCGGTCCAAGACCTCAGAGGCAGTTCGAGGTCGAACGATACGACAACATTGCCACCCGCCGACTTCGAGTCCTCCCCGGCATGACAGGTCTGTGGCAAGTCTCCGGGCGCTCTGACCTGAGCTGGGAGGACGCCGTTCGTCTCGACAACTACTACGTCGAGAACTGGTCGCTCCTCGCCGATCTCTCGATTCTATGGCGCACCGTTCGCGCAGTCGTCCGAAGGGATGGCGCGCGCTGACGTCCAGCGCCTTCGGCTCGATCCAGCACGCGCGCGTCCCTGACAGAGTTCGCACGACCCAGGTGCGCGACACAGGCGCTCGGTCCCAGCACGGGCAGATCCGCGACGCGCCACACTTCTGGGGTGTCCGACAATGTCGAGCACACGTCAACTCGCACGAGGAGAGTCGGTGGGTAGGTTCAGGCGGGTGTTCGCTCCGGGCGGCCAGGCGAGGGAGCTCGCGTCCCGAGGCCTTTCCGCATTTCTCATCAAGGTCTCGAGTGCGGCGCTTGCGCCCCTCTCGTTCATCGCTCTCGCCCGGGTCCTGGACCCGACCGAGTACGGCGTCTTTGCTTTCGGGTTCTCGCTCGCCACCTTTCTGGCCATCGTCAGCACCTTTGGACAACCGACGCTGGCACTCCGGCTCCTGCCTGTTTTCCGCGACCGGGACCAGCCGTCAGAAGCGCGCGGCGCCATTCTGTTCGGGTACGCGGTCGTCATTGCATCGTCAGTTCTCATCGGCGCCGTTGCCCTGGCAGTGATCTACCTCGCCACCGGATCGATCAGCCTGTCGATGCTGGCCGCGGTGTCACTGGTCCTGCCCCTGGCTATTGCCGATTTTCAATCCGGGTATCTCAGAGGCATGGGCCTGATGGGTCGCGCTCTGATCCCCGCGGACATCGTCTGGCGCCTACTCATCGCCGGAATCTGCCTGCCGACGCTTCTCCTCGCGGTCAGCTTTCCATTCGCGGGCGCCTTCACGGCAAACGTCGCGCTCATCTCCGTGACGGTCCTGTTGGTCGTCGTCGTCATCGGACAGCTGGTCTCTGTGCCACACGTGTGTCGGCTCGTCCTGTCTGGACCGTCTCCCACGTACGACGGGCGCGCCTGGCTCAGATCCAGTGTCGGGCTCTGCGCGAACGTGACACTTCAGCGTGGAGCGCAGCACCTGGCCATCGTCCTGGCAGGCCTGGTCCTCGCTCCCATGACCACGGCCGGCTTGTTCGCGGCGATCAAGGTCGCCCTGTCCCTCAACTTCTTCCTTATCGCTGGGAACCTCGCCGCCGCACCAACGCAGTCGCGCCTCTGGTACGCGGGCAAGAAGCGCGAGATGCGGAGAGT
Source organism: Aeromicrobium sp. Sec7.5 (assembly GCF_036867135.1). Classification (NCBI taxonomy): domain Bacteria; kingdom Bacillati; phylum Actinomycetota; class Actinomycetes; order Propionibacteriales; family Nocardioidaceae; genus Aeromicrobium; species Aeromicrobium sp. Sec7.5. Next base: position 137,554 of record NZ_JBAJIJ010000003.1, read on the forward strand.
CTCAGCCTTCGTCACGCTGTCGGCGACCATCCCGGCCGCGCTGGCGTTCACGGTGCTTGCCGCAGCGGGACGACCGATTCTCGAGCTGTTTGGCCCTCACTACTCGGACTACTACGTCGCGCTGCTCATCCTGGCCGGGTCTCAGGTCGTCAACAGCGCTTGCGGACAGACGGCGTTCGTCATGAACATGACCGGAAATGAACGTGTCCTCACTCGTCAGGTGCTGTGGGCCACCATCGTTCCGCTCGGGTCGATCCCGATCCTCTGCCCGTACCTCGGCGTGAACTACGCCGCGTTCGCCATTGCCTTGGCTCTGACGTTGTGGAACCTGCAGGCGGCTCTGTGGGCTCGTCGAAACCTGGGCGTCGACTCCACGATCTTCGGCGTCCGTGAAGCTCTCCGTGACCGGCCCGCACCTGGTCCGGAGGATTCCTCACCTGAAGCGAGTCATCAACAGCTCGAGGCGGCTCCTCGGGATCAGTCCAGCAAGTCCGATCAGAACTGATCCGAAGGACGGGATCCGGCGACGCGACCGGATCCGGGCTGCCACGGCTGAGATCCCGGCGAAGTCCCGTGCCGCAAGGGCGTAACGCAGCGTTTGGGCGGCGAGGAAGTCCTCCATCACCCCAGGAGCCTCGTCAGCCAGAATCGCGTCAGCCCACGCAAGTGAAGATCTCCAGTCCGTGCCTGCCGAGATCGAACCTGTCGAGCCTGTGTGAACCAAGCTCAACGGCTGGGGAAGCTGCCTGATTGTCGTGCCGGCTCGCTGAAGGCGAATCAACCAGTCCCAGTCCTGATGACGCTTGAGGTCGGCGTTCCACGGGACCGCTCTCGCGGAGTCGGTCGCGACCAACAGGGTTGAGGTGTACATCGAAGCTCGCCCTCCGGCCGGACGACGGCGCCGGAAGAGGAACTCCGCGACAGGCCTCTCCCCGGCGTAGGGGCGACGCGGAATGACCCCGGACCGCCTGCTTGTCGCGTTGTCCACCTGCAGGTGGCAGCTGGAGATCAAGGGCGATTCCCCTCGCTCGACCAGGTCGTCAGCCAGCTCGAGTTGGCGCTGCAGCTTCTCGGGCAGCCACTCGTCGTCATCGTCCAGAAAGGCGACCCACGGCGTGGAGGCGTGCTCGATTCCGAGGTTGCGGGCGTACGCGCCTCCGCGCCCACCGCCGGTGAAAATCAGGGTGTCGCCGCCTCGCATGGCAGTGGGTCGCTCGAGAGATCCGTCCGGCAGGTCGGCCACGACGACGATCGTGACCAGTTCAGCAAGGGTCTGCGTGACCACGCTTCGAATAGCCCGATCCAGATCAGGCCGACCAATGGTTGGGACAATGGCCGTGACAGCAACCGGCATGAGATTACGCTCCTCCATCTATTGGACAGCGCCGATGCCGGCCAGCCACGTGAGCGTGTCCGCATCGTAGGTGTCGTTGATCTGCACGTCGTTGAGTCCCTGGTCGACGTTCGACGACTTCAGCGTCGCGCCGGCAGCCGGCAGGGTCGCAAAGTGGGTGGGGATTCGTCCGGCCTGCCTCACGGCGATTCTCTCGGTGACGGCGACGTAGTGCAGCCAGATGTCATCGGCCCGTGGGGAGCAGGTGAGAAATCCCTGACCGGCGTTTCGTAGTGCCGCGATCATTCGCTGCGGATACACGACTCCAGAGACCCCGAGCGCGAAATTTCGCCGGTGAGGCACCGTCGACCACGCCGCTGGCCAGGTCGCGTACGGGGCGGGCTGCGTGCCTTCCTCCTGTTGGAAGACCTTCACGTAGTTGGCGACCACGGCATCCGGTGTGAGGGCCTGACCTCTCAAGAGCCGCTCCAACCACATGCGCGGGTAGAGAATGTCGTCATCAGCGGTGACCAGGACCTGGGACGGATCCACAACCGCCAAGGACGGGAAGTACTTGGCGTGGGGTCCCATTCTGTCGGTGAGGCCGATCTCCAGTCCGCGAGCCTTCAGGCGAAGCAGCGGCGCCGGGAGCGACTCCAGGGCTCCTGGCTCATCCAGCCACAAGATCATTCGCTGTGGCCGAACGCTACCCCTGGCGATGGACTCGATCGCCAGGTGGACCGCCTCGAGGCGAACGCCAAAGGTCGTCAGTGACACGATGGCGGGGGCGGAACCGGTGACGCGATCGCTCGCGTGGAGATTCCGTCGATGCAACGCCGCGAGCACTGCGGGCCGGGCGACTTGTCGCGCACCACGGATCAGGCTCTTCACGACCTGGTCCCTCGAAGAGCGGTTGCCAGGGGAGGCTCCGAGCCGACTCATCAGACCCAACCCCACTCGGACAAGAAGTCGCGGTCCATCTCCGTGGACATCAGAACGACCTCGTCCCAGAAGAACGAGCGCATCTCGGCCTGTAGCCCTGGATCGACCGAGCGCTCGACCGGTGAGGAGTTCCACGAGTCGAGGCGCGACTTCACGCCGAGCGATGCTCGCCCCGTCCTTCGCTTGACCAGGTCGCGGGAACGGCGGATCCATGGCGGAGGGTCTTGCACGAGTGAATCGATCCAGCGAAGTCGCGATGCCCGAGCACTGTTCTCGCGAGGGAGAGGCCCGAGGTCGTGGTGGTCCAGGTCGAAGGCGTCCTCCAGGTCCCGGACCAACGCGCCCGGATCCGCCACCATGTCGCTCATGACCGCCACGTGCAGACGCGGGCCGAACTCCGCGCGAGCGTGCACGATTTGAGTCCCTAGTGCTGCGACATCGGCGTAGACGAGAGCGTCCGGGCGCTTCGCGACCTTCGAGATTCCGCGGCCCTCACGCCGTTCGGACATGCGTCGCCAGGCGACCTCAAGCGAAGGCGCATCCTCCCAGCCCCGGTAGCTGAGGAACGTGAAGTAGGAGGACACCAGGTCCACCGGGTCGCGCACGACTGCGACCGCGTGTGCGTCTTCGTACGTGCGAGCGATGTGGGTGACGGCCTCGCCCGAACGCAAGTACGACGTAGAACCGTCGACGAACACCCGCGATTTCGGGTCGGCCGGCGAGTACAGCTGCACGTACGCCGCTTCGTCACGAAGGTGTGGCGTGACGGCGCGCACCGCGTCTCGAACACTCTCGCGGGTGTGGAAGCCCGGCTCCTTGACCTTCGGACACAAGACCTGCGGGTGACGTGCCAGCAGATCGTAGAAGCTAGTCGTGGCGCACTTCGGCGCACCAAGCAGAAAGAGATTGGGGCCCATCACGACCTCCTCATAGTGACGACCAGCGCCGCCGCGCCGCATGCTGACGCCACTTGTACGTCGCCGCTGACGCCGGCCCGCGCTCCCGCGCATAGGCCCTCAAGACGGCCGCCGCATCACGCACTCGCGCAGCACGAAGGGCGGTGGGAGAGGGGCTGTGTGGCGCTTCCGCCAGCTCGACCGAGAACCCAGCACGCTGCATCTGCGTGAAGCAGATCTGCTCGACGCGACGCGCCGCAGCTGGCGCAACGGCCGATCGCCAGTCATCGTCGACCCGACTGATGCCGCGCAGCCCCGCCGCCGATCCCCACCGCTCTCCGGTGGAGATCGACGCAAAGTCCACGTCCGCCCCTGGGAGGCCGAGCCATGAGGTCACGCGGTCAAGGACGGCTGCTGGGGTGGCAACGAGATCGGCATAGTGGACCGTCAAGATCGCAGATTGACCATCCACGGCCTCCTGCTCCTGCACAGCTGCGACACAGTCGCGCCAGACCATCGCTGATCGGATGACTGATCGACCCCATGCGCGCTGCATGGAGTCGACGGTGGTGCGGGGATCCCGCAGGACATGCAGGAACCGGGCCTGCGGCCAGATCTGGAGGATTCTCCGGACCAGCAGGGCATTGTCGGGTGTCTTGTCTCCCCAGAACACTGGTGTTGTCCGCTGCTCCTGAGTGGCGAACAGGAGAACCAGCCGCTGGAAGGAACTCGCAGCGTCACCTTCCACGATGGCTTCCGCCACTTCCGCATCGCCAGGCCACAGACCCTTGTCGACCGCGTGGAACCCAAAGGCAGAGTCCCGCACCGCGGCGGAGACGTCGGCGTCGGCCGCCCCGCGATCCACGGCGTCGAGGAACTCCCTCAGCACCTGAAACTCGTCAGGAAGGAGGTAGATGGCCTCCACCGACCGCAGAACTTCACGCATCAGCGTCGTGCCGCTCCGCGGAGCTCCGACGACGAAGAGCGGGCCGCCGGCAGGCGGCGTCATTCCAGCATCCATGCGTACGGGGTACCGATGAATGCGCGGCTGAGATCTTCGAAGTTCCCGACGGATTGCGCGACGGTGCGGCCACCCGTCTTCACCGTGTCAGACTTCAGCTCTCGTCGGTCCAGGCCGAGAAAGCCCTGGATGCGCAAGTCAAGGGGTTCGTCATCGACCTGGGCCCCAGCTCGCTCCGCAGAGATGCCCATGATGTCCGATTCGTACCAGATCGACATGCTGGCGCGAGCGTCGCACCACGCGGCAAACCGCGTCTGTTCGGCATCTCGACGCTGCACGAACTCGAGCGCCAGCTGGGGCTTGACGATGGTCGGTGCAAAGGTGACGGGAGCTCGCGAGTGCGCGGAACTGGCACCGAGAGTGCGCTGTCGTTCCCTCATCTGAGTGAGCGAAACGTACTGCTGGAGAATGTTCGCCCGACGTACGTGGATGACCGACACGGACAGATCTTCCATGAATCGCATCACCCGGCGATTGACCTGGTTGTACATCACACGCACCCCTGCGACGCCCGTTTCGGGCGAGTCGACGGCCCGCCGCAGCACGCGCTGGGGCCGCAGAGCACTGCCGGAGAGAACGTGCTGCCAGGCGTGGCGCAGGAGCCGTTGACGGGCCAGCGGCCCCGGGAACCCCACCGCCGTGGGGCCGTCCATGCCGAGCAGCACCTCCCCGTAGCAGTGCGCGTCCGGGTGGGACGAGATCAGCTCCTGCAGGTACACGGTTCCTGCACGCTGACTTCCCAAGATGAGGAAAGGCCGTGGTTTCATCGGGTTGCTCCTCGATTGCCGGAAGGCCGCGTGCGGCGATCGCCGCGCTCTGCAACCTCGGAGTGCGGATTCTCGAGGCCTTCTCGCCGTCGCCTCAGCTCGTAGAAAATCGCAAGCAACGCGATGCCCACCAGCATTCCCCGCTCGATCCCCAGCGGATTCCACACGATCTCCGTGACCCCCATCACCAGAACCGCGACGATGACCGCCACGTGGGCACCGTCCTCCCTCCTGGATGAGACCTCAGCCAGAGCGACCGTGAGCGCCCCGACAAACAGCAGGAGTGAGAACACCCCAGCGGAGTACACGAACAGGAAGTACTGGCTGTGCATGTAGCTGCGATCCAACGCATCGATGCTCCAGCTGTCGAGTCCTCGACCGAGCAGCCATTGATCCCCCAGCGCCATGCGACCAAAGCTCCAGATGATGCCGCGATTCGAGAACTCGGAAGGTGATGCTGAGTAGACCAAGTGCATGCCAAGGGCTGCGACTACGGTCGGCAGCAGGACCAACAAGGCTCTCGCCAAACGGACAAGGTCCCGCGGGAAAAAGCGCCAGACGACGATCACCACGAGACCGCAGGCGACCGAGATCTGCGAGGTCCGACTCTCCGTCGCGTACAGCACGAACGCCCCGAGTATCCAGACCGAGTAGCGCAGCCGCCGGTCCGCACTGTTGAAGATGAGCAGGATCGCGATGACCGCGAGGAATCCGAAGGCGTTCTCGTTGTCGAACGGCCCGCGGACCTGGAACCCGAACGGTCCACACTTGAACTGCGAGCACGCGCGCGTGGGCTCTGGAGAAATCCACGACGACAGCGCGGAAAGTCCGAACGCCAGAGCAGTGGCCGCCGACAGGACTGGCATCGCGATCGACTGCGATCGGGTGAGGTAGACGAGGCCCGCCGCCGCCGCTACCGCAAGTAGCCGCACGAGAAGCTCGCCGAACCCGCGGTTGGACACCGAGACAAGATTGACCACGAACATCACGACGACAACGGCGAGAATGAGGGACGCCGGGGAGATGCCGCGGTTTCGCGAGCTGTTCACCTGCGCTTCCTCGCTGGTGCGAACGATGCACATCACCAGGACCAGGCCGAGAACCAGGACTTGCGTCACCGTGGCAGCGGCGCCTCCCAGCAACAGCGCGCCGACGTACGACGGTCCGAGCTGGCTCACAGCGACGAGCAGTGCGAGGAGCATGGTCTGCACGGGAGATATCGCCCGGTCGCGACGGAGCGCCATCACGCTCTGGGCGATGACGACCAGACCTAACAGTCCAATGACCAATACCGGGAACGCCACGTCAGACCTCCGACCTGCCCGAGCGAGCGCTCAGCCGTTGATCATGCCGGCGCCGACGGTGACGCCAGTCGCCTCGTCGATCAGGATGAACGAACCTGTCGTGCGGTTCTTCGAGTACGGATCGACCAGCAACGGCACCGTGGTGCGCAGGTGAACACGGCCGATCTCGTTGACGCCGAGCTCGCTCGCGTCGGAGTCCCGATGCAGCGTGTTGACGTCGAGCCGGTACTGGATGTCCTTGACCACAGCGCGGCCCGTGCGGGTCGTGTGCTTGATCGCGAGCTTCTGTCCGTTGACCAAGGGCTTCGTGGTCATCCACGACACCATGGCGTCGATGTCTTGGCTCGGCTCTGGTGCGTTGTTGACGCGAGCGATCATGTCACCGCGCGAGACATCGACGTCGTCCTCGAGCCGAATGGTCACCGACATGGGCGGGAAAGCCTGGTCGACCTCACGATCGAACAGGTCGATGCCCGCGATCCGCGACGTCATGCCGCTCGGCAGGACGATGACCTCGTCACCGGGCTTCAGGACACCGCCCGCAACCATGCCGCCGTACCCGCGGTAATCGTGGTGCTCGTCCGACTTCGGTCGCACGACGTACTGCACCGGGAAGCGCACATCGACGAGGTCGCGGTCGGAGGCCACGTGCACGTGCTCGAGGTGATGCATCAACGTCGGCCCGGCGTACCACGGCGTGTGCTCCGACCGATTCACGACGTTGTCACCCTGCAGGGCCGAGATCGGGATGACTTCGAGGTCGGGGATGTTGAGCTTCGTGGCGAACTGCGTGAACTCGGCGTGGATGTTGCGGAAGACGTCCTCGGAGAAATCGACCAGGTCCATCTTGTTGATCGCGAGCACGAGGTGCGGTACCCGCAACAAAGAAAGCAGCACGGCGTGTCGGCGCGACTGCTCGGTGAGCCCCTGCCTCGCATCCACCAGCACCAGGCCGAGGTCGGCCGTCGAGGCGCCCGTCACCATGTTGCGCGTGTACTGCACGTGCCCCGGGGTGTCGGCGATGATGAATTTGCGATTCGGCGTCGCGAAGTAGCGGTAGGCCACGTCGATCGTGATGCCCTGCTCACGCTCGGACCGCAGCCCGTCCGTGAGCAGCGCCAGGTCGGTGTAGTCGAAGCCCTTGGCCTGGCTCGTGGCCTCGACAGCCTCCAGCTGATCCTCGAAGATCGACTTGGAGTCCAGCAACAGTCGGCCGATCAGCGTCGACTTTCCGTCGTCGACTGATCCCGCAGTCGCGAAGCGCAACAGGTCCATGCGTTCCAAGGCGGAGCTCATCAGAAGTAGCCTTCCTTCTTGCGGTCTTCCATGGCGGCCTCCGAGAACCGATCGTCGCCGCGGGTCGCGCCACGCTCGGTGACCCGGGCCACGGCGACCTCCTCGATGATTTCTTCGATCGTCGAGGCCGTGGACTCCACACACCCGGTCAGAGTGAGGTCGCCGACGGTGCGGAACCGCACGGTTCGCTCCTCCGCGACCTCGCCGGCCCGCAGTGGGTTGAACTCCGACTCGCTCAACAGCATGCCGTCACGCTCGAAGACGCGGCGCTGGTGTGAGTGGTAGATCTCCGGGATGTCGATGCCCTCGCGGCCGATGTACGCCCAGATGTCGAGCTCGGTCCAGTTGGAGATCGGGAAGATGCGCATGTGCTCGCCGGCATGGATGCGGCCGTTGTAGAGGCTCCAGAGCTCTGGACGCTGCATCTTCGGGTCCCACTGGCCGAACTCGTCGCGGTGTGAGTAGACGCGTTCCTTGGCGCGCGCCTTCTCCTCGTCGCGTCGGCCTCCCCCGAAGGCTGCCGTGAACCCGCCGGCCTCGAGGGCGGCGAGCAGGGTGCCGATCTGCATGCGGTTGCGGCTCGTCTTGCCGTCATCGACGACATCGCCGGCAGCGATCGCGTCGTCGACGCTCGCCACGATGAGCTTGACGCCCAGGCGACTGACCCAGCGATCGCGGCACGCCAGCACCTCGGGGAAGTCGAAGCCCGTGTCGACCTGCAGGACCGGGAAGGGGATCTTGGCCGGGTAGAAGGCCTTCTCGGCCAGTCGCATCATGACGATCGAGTCCTTGCCGCCGGAGAACATCAGCACCGGCTTCTCGAACTCGGCCGCGACCTCGCGGAAAATGTGGATCGACTCGGCTTCCAGCTGATCGAGCTGGCTGAGCCGGTAGTCGGGGTGCGTCGCTGTCATCGAGCTCTCTCCTGGTCGACCGTCCGGGTCATCGTAGTTCGCCGCGGACACGAAGGATGCGGCCACTGACGTGGCCTCGGATACACGCCGCGCCTCGGCCCGCGCAGCCGCGCGCGACTCCAGGCGCCAGGCGCCGCTGTTGTTGTCGAAGGCGGGCACTCCACTGATCTGCCGCATGTATCCCCACACCAGAGGGCCGAGGAGCAACATGGCAGCCCCCAGGATGCCCACATACTCCGGCGCGAGACCCAGCAGCTTCATTCCGGTCAGCGTCAGCACGATCACGATGCCTCGGCGAATCACCTGCTGCTTGATCCATGGCGCCATGCGGGCACCCAGGTAGGTGCCTGGCGAACCACCCACGATGAGAGGGATCAGGACCTCCCAGTCGACACCGGTCGTCACGACGTGACCGACCGCCGCAGCCAACACCAGAGGCACTGCCTGCACCAGGTCCGTTCCCACGAGCTTGAGTGCCGACATCGTGGGATACAGGAGCAGCAGAGCCACCATGATGAGCGATCCGGAGCCGACGCTCGTGATGCCCACGAGCAGACCACCGAAAGCGCCCACGAGCACCGTCGGCACGGCCCGGAACTGCATCTCCTGGTCACGCGCCAGGTTCCCCTTGGCGACCAACTTGAGCTGCAACAGAATCCTCAGCGTGTACGAGGCTGCCGCAAAGAGCAGGGCGACGCCGATGGCCTTGAGGAGGAACTCCTCGGTGTCCTCGCCGCCGAACTGCTGCACGAGGTGCCCACCGGCCAGGGCGAAGGGAACCGATCCGATCATCAGGTATCCGGCAAGCCGCAGGTTCGGCTGGCCGTGCTTCCAGTGCACGCTGGCGCCGACCGTCTTGTTGACCGACGCGGCCACGAGATCGTTGGCCACGGCGGCGCTGGGGTTGACGCCGAGGAAGATCAGAGCCGGGGTCATGAGGGCTCCGCCGCCCATGCCCGTCAGGCCGACCACGATGCCGACGCCAAAGCTGACGATGAGGACCAAGGTCGCATCGATCGTGAGGAGGTCGGGCACGCGAGGCTCCCTCAGCCAGTGAGCAGGACACCTGAGCGTAGGCCCCGTCCCCGGTCACGGTGGCCAAATGATCGGACCCGTAACGAGATCGACTCAAACTCGTTGCACGACGTCCGCCTGATGCCTCATTTTGGACCCCGCCGCGGCGATAGGCTCGCCGCGTGACCTTCGATCCCCCAGCTCCCCCACCTGTCGCCGACGACCACGCGCTCGCGGCCTGGTTGGCCACCCAGGCCGGCCAGCGACTGATGGCCGTGCGAGCCGAGGGTCTGCAGGGCAAAGACCTGAAGGACGCTGGCGACCTGGCTGCCCACGAGCTGCTGATTCACCTGATCGGCGAGCACCGCCCCGCAGACGCCGTGCTCTCGGAAGAGGGCAAGGACGACCGAGCCCGACTCGAGGCCCACCGGGTCTGGATCATCGACCCGCTCGACGGAACCCGTGAATTCTCGGAAGTCCCCCGCGACGACTGGGCCGTGCACGTAGCCCTGTGGGAGCGAGGGAAGCTGACGGCAGGCGCCGTGGTGCAGCCCGCGCTGGGCGAGACTTTTCACACCGGCGCTCCCCGGGTGTTGCCGCCGCGGCAGCCCGGCCCACCGCGCATCGCCGTGTCCCGCAGCCGACCGCCGGCGTTCGTGCAGGCGTTGGCCGCGAGCATCGACGCCGAGCTCGTCCCGATGGGGTCGGCCGGAGTCAAGGTCATGAGCGTGGTCCGCGACCTGACCGATGCTTACGTGCATGCCGGCGGCCAGTTTGAATGGGACTCAGCGGCTCCAGTGGCTGTCGCTGCGGCCTGCGGCCTGCACACCTCACGCGCCGATGGCAGTCCTCTGCTCTACAACCAGTCCGACGTCTACCTCCCGGACCTGGTGGTCTGCCGCCCGGAGTTCGCGGCAGGAATCCTGTCGTTCATCGCCGACAACGGAGCTGACTAGAAGGTCGGAGGGCACTCAGCGAAGGTCGATGAGCTTGCGCGACGCAAGCGCCCCCAGCAGCTCGCCTAGAGCGCCTTCGATCGTCCGTCCCGTCGTGTCGATCCTGACGTCCGCATCCATGGGGACCTCGTACGGAGACGAGATCCCGGTGAACTCAGGGATTAAGCCTGCACGTGCCTTGGCGTAGAGGCCCTTGCGATCGCGTCGCTCACATTCCTCCAAGGGCGTCGACACATGGACGAGGAAGAAGGCACCACCAGCGTCTCCCGCCATCTCACGCACTTGCTGTCGGACCCGGTCGAAGGGTGCGATGGGGCTGCACACCGCCATGCCGCCGTGGTGGGCGATCTGCGCCGCCACCCAGCCGAGCCGCTTGACGTTGATGTCGCGGTCCTCCTTGGAGAACGTGAGGCCCTGCGACAGGTTCCGGCGGACCACGTCACCGTCCAGCGAGGTCACGGTGCGGCGCCCGTCCTCGAGGACGCGATCCATGAGCGCGCGTGCCAGCGTGGACTTGCCACTTCCCGACAGGCCAGTGAAGAACACCACCACGCCACCCCGCACGGACTCGGGCCGAGCGCCCTCGACGATCTCCCAGACCTCACCGGAGTAGGTTCCCTGCGCCGGCTCGACCACCGTGAGCTCGTCGTCGCCCACGAAGGACGACACGACCTCGGCGTTGATGTCGTCTCGCGGCGCCAGCGGGACCGCCACCACCCGATCGGTGTGCGCCAGGCACGTCCGCAGCAGGATGGCAGGCGCGACCGACGATGCGCGGTGACCCACCAGTGCCACCAGGACGGTGTCGTCGAACGGTCCGAGATCGGCCACCTGCTCGTCCGTGAGCGGCTCACGCACCACGACGAAGGAGCGGCCTCCGTACGTGGCCCGGGCCTCGGCTGGTGCGAGATACAGGTGTCGGAACGGCCCGTACTCCGGAAGCTTCAGCGGAGTCACCTCACCGCTCGGCCATCTGACGCGCGCCAGCGGAAATCCCTCGGGATCGACCAGCTCGACCTCCCCGGCATCCGTGACCTCGGCTACCAGATCGTCAGGTAGTTCCAGCGTGACCGAGCTCCCTGGAGCGTTGAAACTGCGCGAGAGTGCACCCGTCAAGATCAGCTCGAGATCGTCGAGCTCTCTGCGACGCGGACAGTGCTGCGGCACCGGAATCAACGTGGTCACCCCATCCCCTCAGCACCCGCCTTGGGTGCGCGGCAACGGTAGTCCAGTGCCGGGCCGACCCGAGCCGAACCAGCAATGTTTACGTGCCTGTCACTCGAAGGGCCGCACAGACGCGGGCCCTGACAAGTCTGCTGCGGGTGACAGAGATGACCCTGTCCGGATCACAGGGACAACCTCCCGCCAACCCTGATGTCACCTACAGTTGGCCGCACCGACGACCGGATAGGCCTCAACTGTGGAACTGCGTGACTACATCGCCGTCCTGCGCCAGCGCTGGATGCTCATCGCATCCGTGGCCCTGATCGCCGTGGCTGCCGCCGCCGGCATCACGTGGACCAGCACGCCGCAGTATGCGTCGTCGACGGCACTCTTCATCTCCACCTCCCAGGTCGACAACGACGCGCAGGCTCTCCAGGGAAGCCAGTTCTCACTCCAGCGCATCAAGAGCTACGCCGATCTGGTGAACCAGAGCGCCATCACGAGCCGTGTCGTGGACCGGCTCGATCTGGACGAGACACCGGCGCAGCTGGGTCGCAAGATCAACGCGTCCGCCGCGGTCGACACGGTTCTCCTCACCATCACCGTGACCGACGAGTCGCCGGAGCGTGCACAGCTCATCGCCGCAGCTACGGCGGAAGTGTTCGTCGGCTACGTCGGCGAGCTGGAGACGCCGCCCGGACAGGACGAAGCAACGTTGAAGGCCAGCGTGGTCGACGATGCCAACTTGGCGACGTCGCCCGTCTCTCCCAATCCCGCTCGTAACCTGGGCTTGGGTGTGGTGCTCGGCCTCCTGCTCGGTGCCGGCATTGCCATCCTGCGTCACACCCTCGACACGTCGATCCGCAGTGCCGCCGCCGTCACCGAGGCCACCGGTGCCCCGGTCCTCGGGTCGGTGCCCTTCGACAAGAGCGCCGGCGGTGCGCCGCTCCTGTCCGACATTGACCCCTACTCGCCCCGGAGCGAGGCCTTCCGGGTGCTGCGCACCAACCTGCAGTTCATCGATCCCGACGCCGATCAGAAGGTCTTCGTCGTCACGAGCGCCCTGCCCGGTGAGGGCAAGAGCAGCACGACCATCAACCTCGCTCTCGCCCTGACCGGGAACGGCAACCGCGTGGCGGTCGTCGAGGGCGACCTGCGCCGGCCTCGCATCGCCGAGAAGCTGGGCATCGTCGGCGCGGTGGGGCTCACCACCGTGCTGGTCGGCAAGTCATCGCTCGCCGACGCGCTGCAGACCACCAGCCACGATCGGCTGAACGTGCTCACCAGCGGCAAGACGCCGCCGAACCCGGCCGAGCTGC
>NZ_JBAJIJ010000004.1 GCF_036867135.1 Aeromicrobium sp. Sec7.5
GCGCCGATCACGACTTCGTGCTGATCGACGCGCCGCCGCTGCTGCCCGTCACCGACGCCGCGATCATCGCGAGCAAGGTGGACGGAGCGATCCTGGTGGTGCGACACGGCGAAACCAGTCACGAGCAGGTGCGGATGGCTGCCGACCGGCTTGCCTCGGTCGACGGCCGGCTGATCGCCGCGATCGTCAACATGACGCCGACGAACAAGAGCGGCTCGGGCTACGGGTACGGCTACGGCTACGGGTACGCGCCGGCGCCCGCCGAGCCGCAGCGCATCGCCAAGGGTGAGAAGACCGAGCGCGAGCCCACGGTGTCGCGCCGCGCTCGCAAGCAGGCTTCTCGGGAGGCCAGCGTGATTCCTCCCCGGTCGCAGGACGATCAGGTCGATCCCTCGGTGGAGAGCGACGCTGAGGCCGATCACGAGGTACCGGACGACGAGGCACTCGGCCTCTCCTCGGCTGACGTCTCCCTCGACGAGGATCCGAGCGCGGAGCCCACGGAGGACGGTCCCGAGCGCTGGGAGGATCCGGCCGTGGAGCCCGAAGGTGACCCTTCTGCGCCTGACGCGGGCGGCTGGTTGGACGCCTCCCAGGGTCTGGGCGACGAGCCAGCGCGGAAGAACCGGCGCCGCTGACGGGTGTCGATGGTGCGGGGAGGGGTCTCGATACGGGCTCGGCCGCGGGCGGCCTCCCCCCACTCGACCAGCAGGGGGCAGGGGCGCGGGGGTCTCGATACGGGCTCGGCCGCGGGCGGCCTCCCCCACTCGACCAGCGGGGGCTGGGGTGAGGGGTCTCGATACGGGCTCGGCCGCGGGCGGCCTCCCCCACTCGACCGGCGGGGGGCGGGCGGTCGTCGGGCTATTACCACTTCTGTGCCGATATGACCCGGGAGTCACAGGGTGTTCTCAGGCGTAGTTCAGGATCGGATGACCGTACCTGTCATACGAACTTCATAAAAGACGTGCAACACGCCGGAAAATCCGGGGTAGGCTTTCGTCTGTCGCCTCGGGAGGGGCGGACACACATCATCGAGACTTTCTGGAGAATGCTCATGCGCAAGACACTTGTGGCTCTCGCCGCAGCGACTGCGGGCCTCATCGTGGCCTTCGCACCCACCGCCGCCAACGCCTACCCCGACCCGGTCCTCACCGGCCTCAGCGGCTCCGCCGCCGACGGCGTCGTTGCCCCCGGCGAGGCCTTCACCCTGTCGGGTGGCTTCGACGGTGTCGACTGCAACCCGTGGACCGCCACCTCCACCGCCGGCCCCCTGAACCCGTCCTCCGGCTCAGGCACCACCTTCTCCGTCTCGGGCACGGCCCCGACGGAGCCGGGCACCTTCACCATCTCCATCACCTGCGACTACGACGACGGCACGCCCGTCGCCTCGACCGCTCCGGCATCCTTCACGCCGGGTGCGATCCCGCAGCAGCTGACCCTGACGTACGCCATCGCCGTCCGCACCGACGCCGGCACGGGCTCGGGCTCGGGCAGCGGCTCCAACGCCAGCAACGGCGTCCTGCCGTCGACCGGTGGCCCGAACGTGGCGCTGCTCGCCGCGGGTGGCGCCCTCCTCGTCGCCGGTGGCGCCGTGGCGGTTGCCCGTCGCCGCACCGCCGCTTGATCCACAGCTAGACCCTGACCGCCACCCTGGCGCCGGTTCTCCGGCGCGGGGTGGCGGTCGCACGTCCAGCCCACGTACGTTCCAGGTCAACACCGCTTCCCGCACCTGACCTCCGCCGCACCCAGGACACCCATGGCCTCACGCAAGGACCGGCACTCCGGTCGCCGCCGGGCGACGTCGTCGTCCCGGTCGCGGTCGGCGCGCTCAGGTGGAGGGCTCACGCTGCCCCGCATGCTGAGCCGCAAGCCCCGTACGGCACGTGAGCGTCACCAGCGCAAGGGCAGCCGCAAGCCCCTGTGGCTGACCCTCGCCGGCGTGGCCGTCGTGCTGCTGGCGTTGGCCGGATGGATCGGCTGGGAGGCCAACCAGGCGCGCGCCGCGTTGGCCGAGGCCACCGACCAGGCCTCGGTGCTGCAGGACGAGATCAGCTCCGGCGACACCGCGCAGGCCGAGCGCATCCTCGGCGCCCTGCAGGAGAACACCGAGACGGCGCGCACCCGCACCGACGGGTTCCTGTGGTCGGCCGCCGCCAAGATCCCGTTCGTCGGCGACAACCTCGGCGCCGTCACCACGGCGTCCGACGCACTCGACGCGATCACGCAGGACGCCCTGCCCCCCGTGGTCTCGACCGCCACGGCGCTCGACTCCGACCTGTTCAAGCCCGTCGACGGAGTGTTCCCGCTCGAGACGTTCGCGCAGCTCGTCGACCCGGTCACCACCGCGTCCGAGGTGCTCACCGAGCAGCGGGCGCGCATCGACGCCATCGACGCCGGGTCGCTGCTCGGGCCCGTGCAGGGTCCGATCGAGGAGCTGCAGGAGAAGGTCGGCACCGCCGAGAGCGGCGCCGCCGCCGCCGCGCGCGCCATGCGGCTCGCCCCGGGCATGCTGGGGGCGAACGGCCCCCGCACCTACCTGGTCATGTTCCAGAACAACGCCGAGAGCCGCTCACTCGGCGGGATCCCGGGCTCCATCGCGATCGTGCGTGCCGAAGGTGGCCGGATCACGTTCGACGAGAGCTACTCCTACTCCGACATCGGCAGCTTCGAGCAGGACGTCATCGCGATCACCCCGGACGAGGCCACCACCTTCGGCACCACGATCGCGCGCGACCTGCGCGACACGACGCTGACCCCCGACTTCACCCGCGCGGCCCAGTTCGCCAAGGGCATCGTCGAGCAGAAGTTCGGTGAACCCCTCAGCGGCGTCGTGTCGGTCGACCCCGTGGCGCTCTCGTACGCGCTCGAGGGCACCGGACCGGTGTCCCTGCCCGAGGGCACCGTGCTGACCGCCGACAACGCCGTGACCACCCTGCTCAGCAGCGTGTATGCGAGGTTCCCCGACCCGAACGACCAGGACACGTTCTTCAGCGTCGCCGCCCAGACGGTGTTCTCGACCGTGCTCAACGGGCAGGGCGACTACCGCAAGACGCTCGAGGGCCTGACCCAGGCCGTCGACGAGCACCGCATCCTCGTGTGGAGCGCCGACCCCGCCGAGCAGGCCGAGCTCGAGGAGACCCCCCTGGCCGGGGTGCTGCCGCAGGGTGGGCCGAACCCGCAGTTCGGGGTCTACATCAACGACGCGACGAGCTCGAAGATGCAGTTCTACCTGCGCTGGGACTCCACGGTCGAGGCGGTGCAGTGCCTCGACGGCAACCAGCAGGAGCTGGAGCTCACCGTGAAGCTCACCTCCACGGCACCCCCGGACGCTGCGCTGCTGCCCTCCTACATCGTCGGCAACGGCCGGTTCGCCGACGTCGGCACGCAGCAGGTCAACCTCCGCATCGCCGCCCCCGCGGGCAGCACCCTCGAGTCGCTCGAGGTCGACGGGGCCCGCACGATCTTCGCGCAGGGCATCCTCGGCGACCGCCCCATCGCGATCCAGCCCGCCGTGCTCGCACCCGGTCAGGACGTCACGATGAAGCTGACCGTCACGACCGGGGAGGACCAGCCGGGCGCCAGCATCGTCAGCACGACCCCCGGGGTCGTGCCCTTCGCGCAGGACAAGCGATTCGGGTCCGCCTGCGGTTGATCCCCTCGGGGTTGGCGGGGTGGGGGCCACGCCGCCGGTCGAGTGGCTCGCGAGCTCTGCGGGGAGGAGCAACCACGCCGGGCCGCACCACCCGTTGGTCGAGTGGCTCGCGAGCTCTGCGAGCGGCCGTATCGAGACCCGGTCAGGTGCAGGCACTCGTCAGCCACCGACCTCTACCACCGCATCCCTCCACCTGACCGGGTCTCGATACTGGTCCTCGTTCCTCGGACCAACTCGACCAGCGAAGGGTGGCAACCCCTCACTGGTCCTCGTTCCTCGGACCAACTCGACCAGCGGAGGGTGGCGACCCCTCACTGGTCCTCGTTCCTCGGACCAACTCGACCAGCGGAGGGTGGCGACCCCTCACTGGTCCTCGTTCCTCGGACCAACTCGACCAGCGAAGTGGTGTCCTCTCGCGTCAGCTGGTGGGGAGCTGGGGCACAACGCGGGCGGCTTGCCATGCGGCCAGGGAGTCCAGCTCGGCTGTCGAGTAGGTGAGGTGCGGCCACAGGTGGGCGCCCGGGCGAAACGCGCAGAACACGTCCCCCTCGTGACACATCGAGATCGTGCGTGAGGCGACCCACGCGGGCACCGCACGGGCGGCCCCGGGGAAGAAGCCGACGAACGATCCCGAGGCCTCCCGCACCTGCTGCGTGGCGGGCAGGTTCGCGCCCTCCCAGAGGGTCTCGGTCGAACCGGGGACGCGCGCCGGATTCGCCAGCAGCACCACACCGGCGATGCGGGCCTGCAGCGACGTGGGAAAGGTCGGCGTGAGCAGCGCGTGAATGGCGAGCGCCCCCTGCGACGACCCGATCAGGACGAACTTCGTCGCGGGGCAGCGTGCCGCCTCGGCCTGGATCAGCTGGTCCATCTTGTCGACCCCGTCGAAGACGCTGACCAGGAACTCCAGGTAGTCGATCTCGGGGTCGTAGCTGGGGATCTGGAGCGCCAGGTACTGCACCGCCATCAGCTTGAACGTCGTCGACGGCCGTGCCGCCGCGATCTGCTCCTGCATCTTCAGCGCGACGACGTAGTTGTACGAACCGAAGCCGCTCTCGTCGGCCGTGAACGGCCCGTAGGTCGTCGGATCGGGGCTCTCGGGGAACTCCCCCGAGCCGCGCACACCGACGAGCACGACGTCCCGGCACTCCACCTGGGTCGGTGTCGCCTGCGGTGCTGCGACGGCCGGCCGGTCCGGCGCCACGAACCCCGTCCACGGCAGCACCGCGACGCTCTCGCCCTGCACCTGCACGCCCGTACCGTAGGGGAACGGGCCGCTCGCCGAGCCCCAGTCGACGCCCCGGGCGTCGAACGCGTAGTTCGCCGAGACGCCCACCTCGCAGTCGCGCACCGAGCCCGTGAAGGTGCCGTCGACCGGCCCGTCGATGGCGACGCATCGCGTCGACCGGGAGATCGCCGTTCCGGACAGCGCGACGGTCGGAGCCGCGCCTGCCTCTCCGACGGCCAGCACCGCCGTCTCGGCATAGGCGAGCTGCGCGTTCGCCATGACCAGCGTCCCCTTCGACCGTGCGCTCAGCCCGACGTAGTCGTCGGCCGCCGGGGAGGTCGCCGACCCGTCGCCGTTGGTGTCGCCGACCGCGAGGTCGTCCTTCACGGAGGTCAGCACGACCGGGGACGTCGGGATCCCGTTCGCCGTGAGGTTGCCCTCGACCAGGATCGTGCGGCCCTGCTGGAACTTGACCACCGTGCCGGCCTGCAGCGTGAGCGTCGCTCCCGCAGCCACCGTGAGGTCACCCGTGACGCGGTAGACCTGCGCCTTGTCGGGGCCCCAGACGGTGTCGGCCGAGATCGTCCCGGACACGGTCTGCACCGCGGGGACGTTGACCACCACGGCATCGCTCGCGGCGGTCGCCGTGGTGTAGCCGGCGCGGGAGCCGGTCGCGCGCACCGAGATCGACGCGCCCCGGTCGGACCCGAGGACCATGTAGGTCGAGGCGGTCTCTCCCGCGATCGGCGAGCCGTTGCGGAACCACTGCAGGGTCGTCGTCGCGGCCGCCGGGGTCCACGCGGCCACGGTGGCCGTGAGGGTGCTCCCGGGGGTGCCGGACCCGGTGATCACCGGTCGCACCGTGGCGAACGTGCCCGCCGCCACCGCCTGAGTCCTCGACGACTCCCGGGCCGTGGTCACCCGGCCGGCACTCGATCCGGTCACTCTCACCGAGAGCTGCCGACCCTGCATCTCCGCCGCCACGGTCAGGAGCCGGTTGGTCGCGGACGGGATCGCCGTGCCGTCGGCCGACCACTGGTAGGTGAACGTGGCGGACGGCGACCAGGCGCCGGGCTGAGCGGTGAGGACCTGCCCGACCTGCGCGAGTCCGGTGATGGTCGGAGTCGGCGCGGCGTCGAAGGCCGCCGGCGGACCGACCGGGGTGTCGACCCCCGCCGCTCGGTAGAGGAAGGCCGCCATCTGCTCCCGGAGCACCGGAGCCGCGGGATCGAACCGCTTCCCACTGGCCGTCACGTACCCCGTCGAGATCCCCTCGGCGGCCAGCCACGTGATCTCCTGGTAGAAGGTCCGCGTCGTCGCCACGTCCGTGAACGGCGACACCGCAGGCGGTGAGAACGCCGGCTCCTCCGCCGCCCGGTACAGGAAGGCCGCCATCTGCTCCCGCAGCACGGGAGCCGACGGATCGAACCGCCTCCCGGCCGTCGTGAGGTACCCCGTCGAGATCCCCTCGGCGGCCAGCCACGTAATCTCCTTGTAGAACGTCTGCGTCGTGGCCACGTCGACGAACGGCGACACGGCGGGCGCCGAGAACGCGGGCTCGCCGGCCGCCCGGTACAGGAACGCGGCCATCTGCTCCCGCAGCACCGGAGCCGACGGATCGAACCGCTTCCCGTTCGGCGTCACGTATCCCGTCGAGATCCCCTGGTCGGCGAGCCAGGTGATCTCCCGGTAGAACGTCTGCGTCGTCGCGACGTCGGTGAAGGGTGAGACCGCGGGTGCCTCGTAGGCCGACGCGGACGGCGCCGCGACGAGCATCGTGAAGGGGAGCGCCAGGGCAGCGAGCACCGCGACCATCCGACGCATCCGCGAACTCCTCGACTAGGCACAGATCTCCGGAGAAAGCGTAAGGAGACGCGACGCGAAAGTCAGACGAATGACCAGATTGTGGGCGAGGTCTCGCTACGCGACCGCCCTCACCCACTCGACCAGCAGGTGGGTGGGTGGGTAGGTGGGACCGGGCACCGTCGGGTGCGGGGGGTCTCGATACTGGTCCTCGTTCCTCGGACCAACTCGACCAGCGAAGTTGTTGCCGCGGGTGGCTTGGGCGATCGACCAGCGGGACGGGTCAGCTGGGGGGTGGGAGCAAGGTGGCGATGCGCGTGCCTTGCCAGACCGCGAGGGAGTGCAGCTCCTCGGTCGAGTAGTCGACGTGCCGGTCGACCACGGCGCCCGGGGCGAAGGCGCAGAAGACGTCGCCGACGTGGCACATCGAGATCGTGCGCGAGGCCACCCACGCCGGGAGCGGCTCCCCGAGGCCCGGGGAGAGTGCCGACCACCCGCCCGTCACGTCACGTACCGCGCTCGAGGCCGGCACGCCGGCGCTCTCCCAGAGGGTCTCGGACGCACCCACGCGCGCGGGGTTCGCGACCATCACCACACCGGCGATGCGCGACTGCTGCTCCGGCTGCGTCATCTCCGACAGGGCGATGTCGATCACGAGGGCGCCCTGCGAGCTCCCCAGCAGGACGAACTGCGACGACGGGCACCGCGCACCCTCAGTCTCGAGGAGCTGGCGCAGCTTGTCGACGCCGTCGAAGACGCTGACCACCAGGTCGTCGAAGCTCACCTGCGGGTCGAAGCTGGGATTGGCCACGGCCAGGTACTGGACCGCCAGGTAGGCGATGGAGGCGTCCGGCCGCGTCACGCTGATCTGCTCGGCCATCTTCGCGGCGATGGCGACGTTGAGGGACCCGAAGCCGCTGTACTCGAACTCGAACACCCCGGGCGTCGACGGGTCGAGGCTCGCGGGCGCCTCCCCCGAACCCCGGACCCCCACGACGACGAGGTCCTCGCACGTCGTCCGGGTGGACGGGGCCTGCCGCGGCGCGACCGCCGGTCGCGGGGCCGCCACGAAGCCCGTCCACGGCAGGATCGACACGCTCGCCCCCTGCACCGGCACACCGGTGCCGTAGGGGAACGGCCCGCTCGGCGAGCCCCAGTCCACGCCCCGGGCGTCGAACGCGTGGTCGGCGGAGACACCGATGCTGCAGTCACGGACCGAACCGGAGAACACTCCGGTCACCGGGCCCACGGCGGCGACGCACAGGTTCGACCGCGAGATGTCGGTCTCGGTGAGCGTCACGGTCGGCGCAGCGCCGGCCACACCACGGGCCGACACGGACGTGTCGGCGTACGCGACCTGCGCGTACGACATCAGCACCGCACCGTTCGACGTCGCGCTCACGCCCACGAAGTCTCCCGCCGCTGGCGCGGTGGCCGCGCCGTCACCGTTGGTGTCGCCACCTGTGGCGTCGTCCCTGACGGACGTCAGCACGACGCGCGAGGCCGCGGTGCCGTCGACCCGGAGGGTGCCCTCGACCTGCAACCGGCGTCCCGGGTCGAGCTTCACGACCGTGCCCGCCTGGAGCGTGAGCGTCACGCCCGCCGGCACCGTCACGTCGGCGGTGACCCGGTAGACCTTCGCCGATCCGGGACCCCACACGGCGTCGGTGGAGATCGTGCCGGCCACGTTCGCCAGGGCCGGAACGGCGCGGATCGTCACCGGGGCGCTCGTGGCTGTCGCATCGGTGTAGCCCAGCCGGGAGCCGGTGGCCCGCACCGTGATGGTGGTGCCGACGTCCGCGTCGGTGACGGCGTACGTCGACGTGGTCCGGCCGGGGACCGGCGCTCCGTTGCGCAGCCACTGCAGGCTCGTGAGCGTCGCGGCCGGCGTCCAGGCGCCGACCGTCGCCGTGAGCGTGCTGCCACTCGTGGCCAGGCCTTCGATGACCGGTGGCGTCGTGGTGAACGTGCCCGGTGCAACTGGCGCGGTCCTCGCCGACTCACGGCTGGTGGTGATGCGGCCGGCACTCGTCCCCGTGATGGCGACCGACACCTGCTGGCCGACCAGATCGGGCGTGACTGCGAGGGTCCGGCCGGACGCCGCGGTGATGGGGGTGCCGTCCGCCGACCACCGGTAGGCGAACGTCGCACTGGGCGACCACGCCGCCGTCTCGGCGGTAAGGGTGCCGCCGACCTTCGCGACGCCTGCGATGGTGGGCCCCGGAGCGGCGTCGAAGGCCACCGCCGGGGCTGCCGACGTCGTGCTGGTGACCGATGCGGCCGGCGAGTACGTCCCGGCCTGCGACCGGACGAAGACCGCGTAGGAATAGGTGGTCAGCGAGTCGAGGCCGCCGTCGACGACCGTGACCGCGGCGGGACCGAGGTCGGCGACGGACTGACCTGCGGTCGGGGTCGACGGAGCCGTGGCCCCGGCCAGCCGGCGCACCACGACACCGGCGGCCTTGCCGTCCGTCGGCAACGTCCAGCCCAGGGTGATCGCACTCGTGGTCGGGCTCGCGGTCAGGCGGGTGACTGGCGAGGGAACCGACCCGACACCCTCCAGCCGGTACAGGAACGCCGCCATCTGCTCACGCAGCACGGGCTGGCTCGGCCGGAAGGACCTTCGACCCAGGGCATCGGTGTACCCGGTCGTGATCCCGCGCTCGGACAACCACATCATCGGGCGGTAGAAGGAGTGGCTCGTGGGCACGTCGAGGAACGGCGACGTCGACGGCAGGATCACCGACGGCTGACCCTCCATCCGGTGCAGGAACGCTGCCATCTGCTCGCGCAGCACCGGCTGGCTCGGCCGGAACGTGCCGTCGGGATAGCCCGTCGTGATGCCGGACCGTTGCAGCCAGATCATCTGCCGGTAGAACGGGTGGGTGGTCGGCACGTCGACGAACGGCGACGTCGTCGGCAGGTTCGCCACGGCCGGCTCGCCCTCCAGCCGGTACAGGAACGCCGCCATCTGCTCGCGCAGCACCGGGGCCGAGGGATCGAACCGCGTCGTCCCGTCCCCGTTGGCGTAGCCGGTCGAGATCTTCCGGTCGGCCAGCCACGCCATCTGCGTGTAGAACGTGGCCGAGGTCGCGACGTCCGTGAACGGCGAACGCGACGGCGCCTCGTACGCCGACGCCGAGGTGCCCGGGACGAGCAGCGCGAGGGCGCACGCGAACGCTACGCTCACGGCGGCGATCCGGCGCATCCTGGGCTCCTCGAGCAAGGGGAAGAACTGCTCAAGAATCGTAAATAGCCACGGGGTCACCGCCGGGCTGACGGCGTGATGCTGCGCCCGGTGGCACGTCGCTCAGGCGGGGCCGAAGCTGTCGCCGCCGTCGTCGCTGACGAACACCTGCGGATCAGCGCCCACCACACCGACCAGCAGCGTGTCGTTCGCCGCGACGGCGCGGGCCGGGTCGCCCACGATGCAGCTGCGGTCGGTCCACGTGGCGCCGGAGTCGGTGGTGGTGAACAGGAACGCGGCGCAGCCCTGGAAGCGCGCCAGCGCGTAGCCCGTGTCGAAGGTCGTGAAGGTGGCGGTGCGGATGTTGTCGAGCCGCCCGAGCACGACCCACTCGGCCCCGGCGTTGCCCGTGCCGCGGACGACGCCGTCGACGCACGTGACCCGGGCGAAGTTCTCGTCGACCTGGCTCAGCGACGACACCGAGCACTGCGGCTCGCTCGCCGTGCCGCCCGGCGCCACGACGGTGCGCACGTCGGTGGGCGAGGGGTACCAGAGCGAGATCTCGTCGTCCTCGTCCCACGAGCCGCCACCGTCGGTGGACCGCAGCTGGACCGGCACGCAGTCGCTCTCCGTGCCGACCAGCACGATGTCGCCCTCGCCCGTGATGGCCGCGCTCAGCACCGTCTGCAGCCCGGGCGAGCGCGGGGTCAGGGAGGCGCCGTTGTCGGTGCCAGTCATCACCGTGGCCGGTGCGCCGTCGCACGCGCCTCGCGTGGCCCACACGACGGATCCGTCGTTCGTGACGTCCAGCACCGCGGCGGTGGACGGATCGAACTCGAACGCGGTCTGCTCGTTGTCGACCTCGTCCGGAGCCGGTGTCTGCTCGAGGGTGACGTCGCTCGACGGTGGCGGCTGGTTGACGTGGCGGTAGACCAGCACCACCAAGATGACGTCGACGATCAGGAACAGCGCCAGCAGGGGCAACCCGACACGTCGCGACACGCAGCAATTCTAGGGGTGCCGCGTCACCCGACGGGGCAGGAACCGCAGATCGGCGGGTGTGACCGGGGGCGCAGGCTCAGGCATGACGGGCGTCGCCGAGCGAGAGCTCGGCGTTGACGCGGGTACCGCCGTCGAGGTCGACCCACCACCGGTCGGTGATCTGGTTGATGATCGCCAGGCCGCGACCGCTCAGGGAGTCGTTGTCGAAGTCGATCGGTGCGAGCTCGTTGCCCTCACCGTGGTCGCGGACGCTGATCTCGAGCAGGCCCTTGGCGATCGACCACGAGACCTCGATCGTGCCGTCGTCGCCCGGGCGGCCGTGGCTCACGGCGTTGGTGAGCATCTCGCTCAGGACGATCAAGGCGTCGTCGATGTGGCTGGACGCGACCTCGTTCATCGTGAGGAAACCGGCAAGCTTCGTGCGGGCGATGCCGGGAGTGGACCGGGCGAACGGGAACCGGAGCACGTCGTGCGCTCGATGCATGTCGCCTCCTTCCACGCCCGGTGACGGACGACTCATCGGGCTCGTCCCACGGCGGGACTAGGTAGTCCAAACTAACCATGTCTGAGGCCAATGCCCAAGCCGAGACCTGTCAATGTTTACCACTCAACGACCCCAGTCGTCACTGATGTCACCCGGATAGGCGGGGGAACGGGGTCGCACGCGTGCCGGCGGACGGGCCTGATCGGGGTGCGGAGCGGCCTCGAGCTCGGCCGACCTGACACCCGTGCCGTCGGCCTCGATCCTCCGCGTGACCAGGCCCGTGGCTCGCACCTGCCACTCCACGAGCACCCCGACGAGCAGCACCGAGACGAGGGTCGGCAGTACCGAGGTCGCACCGAGGTCGGCGCGCAGCTGGGACGGGTCCATCGCGCCCCCGGCCTCGAGCCCGAGCCGCATCACGTGGTGGGCCACGTTCAGCGCAACGGCGGCCTCGAGCCCTCCGGTGCGCTGCGTCAGGACACCGGCGGTCAGCCCGAGCAGCACGCCCTGCACGAGTCCCCACGTCCCGCCGCCCTGCACCGCGGCGAAGAAGCACGTGCTCGCGGCGACACCGATCCACGCGACCGGCACCACGGTGCCGATCAGCTGCGGCAGGTAGCCACGGAAGACCAGCTCCTCGGCGATCGCCCGACCGGGCACCAGCACCAACGCCACCACCACCCCGAACCACGCCGTCATGGTCGGCACCTGCACCTCACGCCCCACGCCCGAGCCCGGCAGCGCCGAGGCGAGCACCAGCGCGAGAGTGACCGCGCCGAACGTGATCGCGCAGCAGCGACCCCACCATCCCCAACGCACCCGGCCCTCGACCGACCAGAGCAGGCGCAGCGCCGGCGATCCCGTGAGCCACAGCGCCCCCAGCAGGAGCGGAGCGGCGAGCGCGATCGTGCCGAGGTCGACCGCGAGCGCTCCCGGCCGGTCGACGGGGTCCAGCGGTCCGGCGCCCGCGAGGGTCGCCACCACCACGAACGCGCCCAGCGTCATCGCGCCCGCCACCGGCAGCTGCCACGCTCGGTGACGCGGGTCGTCGCGCGTCAGCAGGTGGTACGGCGTGGACATGGGTTCATTCTTCCGTGCCCAGAGCCCCCGATGGCCACCCTTTGCCGGTCGAGCGCCTCCCCGAGCCCGCCACCCCGCCGGTCGAGTGCTCGGCGAGCCCTGGCGAGCCGGCATACCGAGACCCCCGCCCGAGTGAAGCCGACCGGGTCTCGATACGGGCCTCGTTCCTCGGCCCACTCGACCAACGGATGGAACCGCCGGTCGAGTGCTCGGCGAGCCCTGGCGAGCCGGCGTACCGAGACCCCCGCACCCGACCGCACCCCCCAACCACCGGA